>CAYSPN010000076.1:0-12103 GCA_964432895.1 uncultured Candidatus Kuenenia sp. | reverse complement strand
GGTTCGCCTGTCACCCGGCACGATCGTGTTTTCCTCGCACACGACCAACGATTTCCGGCAGGGCAAACCCTCGATGCGGATGGTCAGGCCGCCGGCCTCCTACCTGCTCGATCTCCCGCAGCCGCCCGCCGAGCCCGCCGCCCACGCGATCTACTTCGCCGGCGCCCTCTCTGAGCCGGCCGGCGTGAACCTGCTGCTCGACGCGATCCCGCACGTGCAAGACCCGACGCTCGAATTCTGGTTTAGCGGCCGGGGCACGCTGGAGGAACGGCTCAAACAGCAGGCCGCCGCGGATCCGCGGATCAGGTTTTTTGGATTCGTGACCGAGGAACAGTACAGCGAGATGCTGCAGCGGGCGGCAGTGCTCGTGAACCCGCGGCCCTCCCGGCTGCTGGAAAATCGCTACAATTTCCCCTCGAAGTTGATGGAATACCTGGCTGCCGGCCGGCCCGTCCTGTCCACGGCCACGTCAGACGTGGCGGAGCACTATGGCAGCGCTTTGATCGTGCTCACGGACGAGACCCCGGAGGGGCTCGCGCGATGCATCGAGCGTTCGGTCGCACCTCCCGCCGCTGAGCGGGCCGCCATGGGAGCCCGTGCCCGGGCCACCGTAGAGGGCGTTACCTGGCGAACGCAGGCCGAGAAGATATTGACCTTCACTGCGACGCTTCAGCACCGCGACGAAGCCGTTTGATGAGCGGACCGAGAGTCCGAGACAATCCTTGACGCTGGCCTTGATCCGCTGCAATCGCGGATGAGCCCGACGAACGTGCGGGCGATTTCGTTCGAGGCATCGGTCACGATGCTGGCATCGGTGCAACAGACGAGATACTCCTCGATGAACGAAGTTGCGTACGATGTTTTCCCGAACAAGATGACCGCGACGTTGCCTCAGGATCTCGCCGTGGGAATCGAGGGAAGCCGGTTCGATATCTTTCGATCACAAACTATGAACGGTGTCGATTCCGCCCTCTGACAAAGTCGTCGCCGAATTCAGTTGCTGCGCAGGCTCGAAACCCTAATCAGCAAAGCTGACGAGGTGTTTCATACGATGAAGATCTGGCGGGGAGCGACGGGGGAAAGCACCTCGGCCGCCAGCCGGCCGAAGGTGGATTGCGGTTTCCGGACGATCACGCCGCAGCCGCTCAACGACCGCAGGTCGGCGCACGCACTCACGAGATGCCTTTCGTGCTGGCCTGCGGCGAGCGACGTGTGGATCGCCTGGCCACCACTCGCGAGGCCGTCGACCGGCATCGTCGTCTCGATGTGGTGACTGGGCAGCAGTCGTCTCATCACATCGCCGCTTTCGGCGTGGTCGGTTGCCCAGTACAAATTCCGGCATCCGCTTTGCTCGACAATTTCGGCGATCCGCTCCAGAGGACAATCCGTTTTGAGATCCGTACAGCGGTAGTGCACGCCGATCCAGCTGTGATCCGTACGCACGGCATGAGCAGCCAACTGCCGCTGCATCGAATCCGAGAACGCGACATGTCGTTCATACACCGACCTGGCCTGGAACGGCAGGCGGGCAGCCAGCGCGAAGGGACGGCCGTAGCTCGGACGGGAGCAGTACACATAGCCGTCGTAGACGCCGCGGGGCACAAGATGCCACTGATCCAAATCCGGAAAGCCGTCGAAAATACTCTCTTTTCGCGGCGCCCACGTCGTCCGGCAGTCCTCGTCGAGACGCCCCCGACAGAGATCCGGAAATGGGCGATCGAGCTTGGGCATGCCATCGAGCGACTCGATTCCGCGAAGTGAAAACACGCCCGGAAAGGCGTTCGTACCTTTCTCTGCGTACATCCCATCGGTCCAATCGACATGCAACGGCCTGCCGAATCGTGCCGCATAGGCCACCGCGTTGAGGAGGCCATAGATGCGATTGGCGAGCCCCCACACCGACTTGACGATGATCGGCCCCGGTGGGGCCTGCGGTCGGGTCGCGACCTGCAGCAGACCGCTGATCCTCCAAAGGTATGCGAATCGAGGATCGCGATTGATGGCTGCTACACGGTTTTCGGTCATGGTGCTCTACCTCCTCAGCTGGGCGGTGGAACGACTTCAGCAGACACGGCCGCAAAGGGGCTCGAAGACGATCCGGCATTGGAATAGCTCGTCGATGCGGAGAACTTCCGGATCAGCCGGGCCACCTTGCGGCCCGGCCCTCCGCACAGCATGAGTCCCTCGGACACGAATCGCAACAGCCCGGTGGGCACAAGCAAGGCCGGTCCGGAAAACCAGGAACTCATTTCACTCTGGCTTATCGGCTGCGGATCCGTCACGTTCGAGATGGAGCAACCGGTCGTCGGCATGCCTTCAATGGCCTGAACGATGGCCTGCACCGCCGTAGAGAGGCTACAGAGGCTGTAGGACGGCGGCGGGCAGAGCCGAAGCTTCAACCGTGTTCCCGGCAGGAACACCCGCTTCGCCACGTCTTGCAGGTGGGTGCGGTCATAGATCGGTGCGAATCGAAGCACGCAAAGGCTTCGAAAGGGCTCCGCGTGCAATAGCTGTTCCGCCTGCAGCTTCGAGGCGGCGTAGGGGGCCTCTTCAGCGGTGATCCCCCGCACGCCGTCGAGGACTTCGTAGACAGCCACGGAAGACGCATGCACGAACCGGACAGCAGCGATCCGGCCCTCGGCCCGCAGCGCCGCGATGAGGTTCCGTGTCGTGGTGGTGTTGGCAAGCAGAAGGTTGTCGAGGCTCACGCCACGGAAGTCGTGGGCACGGGCAGCGAGATGCACGACGGCGTCACAGTCTCCAACCGCACGGACCGCGTTCACAACGGCCCCGCCTTCGGTCAGGTCGCAGACGGCAGCATCGATTCCCGGATGACGGCCGATCGTAACGACCTCGTGACCACGGGACCGAAGTGCTGGCACCGCCGCCGAGCCCAGATACCCCGATCCGCCGGTGACGAGAATCCTCACGCTATCTCCACGGACTGCCGGCACAGATCCCGGCACGTCACGAATGAAAAACCGTCGCCCTTCAGGAGCCGCACGAGCTTTTCCAGTTTTCGGGCCACGCCCGCCCGGCCCAGCCCAAACCGCAGTCGCTGCGGGAAGGAGAGCTTCGCCGCGGCGGCGGGCAGCGGGCGCGACGACAGTTCAAAGGGGTGGATGTAGAGCACGTAGAGCGGGTTGCGATCCACATAGCTTTGAATGAGCGGCCGCATGATGGCCCACGGGGCGATCCGCAGATAGCCGCCGCCCGATACGGGCAGCCGCTTCCCGAGCACGGGCAGGGTGCTCATCTCGAATTCGTGAAAGCCTCGCTGCACGGCATGCCCCGCGGAGACGGCATCGAAATCGGCGACATCCAGACTGCCGTAGAGGGGATGCCCCGTGAAATCGATGCGGCTGGAATCGTAGATGTAGCCCGCATTCCGCACCTCCTCCAAGCGGGGGCGATCCATGCTGAAGCATGGGGCACGAAATCCCTCCACTCGCTGTTGCACAACGTGTTCAAGCGTGGACTTACTCTGCCGCAGATCGTCCGCGAATTCGCCGACGGTCATCTGCAGGGGCCGCTTGTGCGCCACGCCGTGCGAGGCGATTTCGTGACCCGCCGCTGCCATCGCCCTGAGTGTGCTGCCCAGAGTCTCCGCCAACTCGCTTACGACGAAGAACGTCGTGCGAATCGAGTATCGCTCGAGGAGCGACAGGTAGACATCGAGTCCATCCAGCATGCTCGACGAACGGTCCGGCACCAGGCCGGAAAAATAGTCGAGGTGATACCAGTCCTCGACGTCCATGCTGAGCACCGCGTACCGTTTCACGAGAGCCTGCCTCCCTGCCGGCGGAACTGCCGCATCTGCTCGATGGTCGGCCACCCAAAGTAGGAGCCTTCCTCCTCGCGATTGTCTCTCACCGAAAACGTGCCTGAAGCGATCGCCTGGACGGCCCTCGCCATCAGGTCACCGCCGACCCGCTTCGTCCTGCGTATCACATCAAGCATCGTAGTCCCTGGCTCGATGGAGACGATTTCCTGCCCCAGAATCCCGCCGTTGTCGATCCTGGTATCCATGTAGTGCACGGTGGCCCCGGTCTCCTGCTCGTGATGGTAGAGCACCCAAAAACTCGGCAAGAGGCCCGCATAGCGAGGGAGCAGAGAGCAATGCAGGTTGATGCAGCCTTTTCGCGGCAGTGTCAGCAGGCGTTCCTTGAAGACGATCGGGGCGGAGAAAGAGACGATCAGGTCGAGATCAAGTGACTCGAGATACGCGAGCATCTGATCCGCATGAAGCTCGGTCGTCGAAACGCATGGCACGGCGAGCTGCCGTGCCAACTGCCGCACCGACATGCCTTCGCCCGGTCGAACCCGCCCTCCGACGCCGCGGCGGATAGCCGCGGAGAGCCTCTGGCTAACCAGCGTCGCGAACAGCCTGAAGCACTGCCATGCGCCGAATCCTTGGAGGAAATAGCCACGTTTATTGGCGAGCGCGCCCTTCACGTCGAGTACGACGACGGCCTTGATCGCGATGCCAGGCAGGCCCGCCAGTTTGGCGATGTTTTCGGGAATGACCGCCGAGTCGGGCTGCGTGATGACGGCGATATTCATGGTCGATCCACGGTCCTCGCCTCCGATGATGAGGATCGATCGGGAGAAGCCGGCAGCTCAAAGACATGGGGCCACCGCTCATGCGGCCAGCCAGCGACCGGCTCCGTCGGCAACTCGCGGCCGGATGTGAGAAACGGATACCGCGCGGGATCGCCCCACACCAACAGATACCGGATGTGATGCTCCCGCAACTGCCGTTCCTGCTCCTCCGCAGAGGCATCGGGTCGTAGCATTCCGTAATACCGGGCGTCGAGATGAAACGCGATGCTGTTCGTGATGCCCCACTCGAGATCGGACGCGATCCGCGTGCCGGGAGGCATCGTGGGCCGCAGCTGCGCCGCCGCCCCAGGGGTCTCTTCCAAAACGTGGTGCCAGAGACGAGCGAGAACCCACGCCGGCCAGAGCGTGAAGGACACGGCCACCGCAACGGCCCAGCAGGTTCTCCAGAGGTTGCGTTGCAGCACCGGTAGGGCCGTCGTGAGCAAGCCAGCCGAGAGGGAGAGCAGGAACGCGATGAGCCAAAAGAACCGCTCGTTGATGAAAATCAAAAGGTAGCCAGCCGGGTAGAGCAGCAGCGTGCCGAGCAGGATCACACAGCGGTCGCGCGCAGGTCCGCGAGGCACCCTCCAGCACGCAATCAGCAGCCCAAGCAGAATGAATGGCGACAACGGCGAGAGCCGGAAGAGCGTCCCCAGATACCGAACGCCGTTGTAATAGATCCGATGCAAAACGCGGTTGTATGGCCAACCGGCGAGCCAAGACTTTGCTGCGGGTTTGACTGCGGGTTTGACTGCGGGCGTGCCTGGGGGCTTCTCCGCGGCCTTGGCGAAGGGCGTGTTGCCGGGCATGGCTGCGGGCTTTGGCTTCACAGAGCTTTTGACGGCGGGCTGGCGTGGTGGGATGCGCAGGTTCGACGGATCCTCCCACGCGCTGATGGCCATTCTGTTTGCCGGTGGATACAGCCCACCGACCTCCGTCGGGTGGCCCTGGCCCGCCAGACTGAACTGATAGGAGCCTGTCGTACCGATCGTCATTCGCGAATACTTGCGACTCAGCAGGGTCGCCCAGCCACCGGCGACTACCGCGAACACGAGCAGGCCCGCGGCCGTGGCCGCCGCAAGGCTTCGCAACTCCACCCAGTTGGAGCGTCGTCGCACCAACAGATAGCACGATACCGCGACGTAGTGCGCTAGAAAGAACGGAAAGGCATACGCCTTGGCGAGGTACGCCAATGCCCCCAGGACGCCACATGCCGCTCCCTGCCAGGGCGACCGGGGGTATTCCTTCCCGATCACAACGCCGATGTACGTAGCCAGAAGCACGGCCACGAGCAGGTCTGGCGTTGTATCGCTCAAGGCATACATCGCCACCGCCGGCACGAGGGCCAGCGTCGTCCAGACACGCACCGCCTCGGGCAACTCCAGGCGCTTTCCGAGCCACCAGACGACCGACAGCGCACCCGCGCCTATCGCCACCTGAAGACACTTGGCGGTGACTTCGGTCGGCGCTCCCAGGCACAGGAGCGGTGCCAGAAGCCACGACAGCAAAGGGCTCCAATAGCCATTGACCGCATCGCTGAATTCCCAGGCCCGATACTTTCTCGCAATCGTGAGATACGACACGGCGTCCGGCGCCACGCGATGGAGAAACCAGGGCAGCATCGCTCCGCAGAGCACGAGATAGCCCACGAGAATACACGCGAGTGGCAGCTGGTGGGCAATACGCCTTACACCGGGAAACATCATTTGTCTGTCTTTGCCGCCCTGCCGTGAGATCCGTCTGGCGACCACCCTCGGTTGAACACGATCTTGCCGTCTTGCTGCAGCAGCCAGGGATGAAGGTCCCGAGGGATGCTGGGCTTGTTGATCCGCGCGGCAAAGAGATTCTGCTGCCCGGGACACAACCAGACGAAAACGCGATACAGTGGCACAAGGAGTCGAACCAGGCTCGCTTTGACCGTCCATCCTCGCTGACAGTCGACCGTGTTACCCCGCCGATAGTCGAACGAGTGGCGGACATGTGGTGCATACGACGAGATCGTCTTTTCCACCTCCCGCTCGGTCCAACGGTAGACGTAGTTTGGTATCTCGGTATCCCGGACACCCCCGGCCTCGCAGTTATTCGAGATCACTGCGCCATATTCATAGACCTGCGACAGCCCGAGCCAGCCCAAAAGCCTCACCGTGAAAGAGTCTCTCGCCTCGATGAAGATCGCAGCCTCTCGGGCCACTCGGTAGAGTTCGAGAAGCCCGGCGTGCGGGCTGGCGCAATGGTGGAGCACCGCATGCACCACCGCGTAGTCATACGACTCATCAGGCAGATCCATCCGTTCCGCATCGACCACCAGGGTGCGGAATCCATCACAGTCGGCCCGATCAAGGGCGGTCGCAACGTTCGTGATCGTCACATTGCGGAACCCCAGAGACTGAAACACATCGCGGTCGTTCTCGCCTCCGCCCACGACGAGCACGCTCACAGTGCGATTCGGAATCCACTCGTCGATCACTCGACGGTAGAAGTCAATTCGTGGTTCATGAAGCATGAAATCGCCCGCTGACCAGGACTCCTGTGACTACGGTCCGTCGAACCACCCTAGCGTGGCGATCTGCCTGCCAAAATACTTACCGCCGACAGTCGTCAAATGGAAGTTGTCGGCGAAAATCATATGGCCATCTGCATCGTATAGCAGCGTGCTCTTCGCACCGTCGTCACAGAAGACGGCATACTTGTCGAGATAGCGAACGTTCTCGAACCTGTCCGCGACCGCGCGGGCGTCGGCGTTTGGCTGGTCGATCTTGCTCCGCTGCACGGTATGGTAGGCCACTCCATTGGCCTGCTCGACCGTGAGCCCGTTCTTGAGCGCGAGAAAAGCCGTCGACGACGCCTCCTGCATCGACATGAGCCCGACGATCCGAACCTGCCTACCCTGAGCCGCCAATGCCTCCGCGAGCGCGATACCGCCCTCGTGCGTGCTGTGCGTGATGTAACGCGGCCAGTTCGAGCAGAGAACGATCACGTCCGCGGCCTCGAGGGACGGCCTGTCACGCAGCCGCTCCAGAGCAACGCGACATGTCTTCTCGTCGATTGCCGCCGGCAAATCCCCCGTGGCGACGAGGTGCGCGGCCGCCTGCATGCAGGGCTCGTCGAGCATCAGCCGACGAAACTCGATGCCGGGAAACAGCTCGCTGTTCACCATCAGGGCACTGTAAAGATCCTCCGAGACTGAGTCCCCGAGGATCAGGACTTTTGTCGTCGCCGCGTCGCTGGAAAACTCGTTTCCTGCCTCGGGCAGGAACTGCTTCACGAACGCGTTCCGATCTGCCACGAGCGACTCCCTGGTGCGGAACTGGGAACGCCGTGCGGGATCCACGCTGCGCAGCCGCACCTGCGTGATGCGATCGCTCATGCGATGCCCGATGAAACCGAGCCCCACGAAGAAGGCCATCCCGGCGGCCGACAGTGCAAACACCGCACCGCGGCTGATGAAGCTCCGATCGCGAAACGGCTGCTCGATGTACCGCCAGCTCAGGCATGCCAGCACGATGGTCACGGCGCAGAGCACGACCGCGAGATCCGTGGGCAATTCCGCGAGCAGGGCATGCTTCGTGAAGGCAAAGAGCGGCTGATGCCAGAGATACGCGCTGTAGCTGATGAGCCCGAGGCCGACCAGCGGCTTCCATGCCAGCATCCTCCCCACACTCGTGCGGTCCGACGCACCAAGTAACACAAGCGCCGTGCCGAACGTGGGCAACGCGGCGTTGAGTCCCGGAAAGGGCGTCCGCTCGCTGAAGAGGAATAATGAACACACGATCATCGCAATTCCAACCCAGCCCACGAACTCACCCGCGGTGCGAACAGAAGGCTGCCGGAGAGCTGTCGATGGCCAACGGTCTCCGACGAACGACGCCAACGCACCCGCCAGCAACTGCCATGCCCGGGATGGCAGCAGATAGAACGCGGCGGATGGAAAGCTCCGCACCTCCTCGACCGATGTCAAGAAACTGACTACAGCGATGGCACCGATCAACGCCAGTACGAACGTTCTCCCCAACCGCCATGCAGCCAGCAGCAGGAGAGGAAAAACGACGTAAAACTGCTCCTCGACCGCCAGACTCCAGGTATGGAGCAGAGGCTTCAGTTCGGCCTGCGTGTCAAAGTATCCGCTCTCGCCCCAGAAGAGAACGTTCGACGCGAACAGGCAGATCGCCGCCAGGCTCTGTGCGAAGTCCTTGAGGTCGTCTGGGCTGAGGAGCCCGTAGGCGAACGGCATGCAGGCGGCCATGACCGTGAAAAGGGCCGGCAGGATGCGGCGGGCCCGCCGCTCATAAAAACGGATCACGGAAAACCGTTCTGTCTTTAGATCCTCGACGATGATCGACGTGATGAGGAACCCACTGATGACGAAGAACACGTCCACGCCGACGAACCCGCCACTGAACAGGGCGAATCCCGCGTGGAAGAGGATGACCGCCGCCACCGCAATGGCCCGCAATCCGTCTATTTCGGGTCGATATCGCATCCTGCTGTCCTAACAGACCTTCTGAATCGCTTTGGCCCAGGCCGCTGCGATCGGATCGTACGCAAACCGCTCGCGGGCAAAGGCCCGGACTTTGCCGCCTTCGAGCATCGCCGACTCCCGCGACGACAACAGCTGCACGAGCGTGTCGATCCAGAGCCGGGCGTCGTTGCCCTTGATGAGAAACCCAGCCCTCGCGGCATGCAACACCTGCCGGGCGTGGCCGATGTCTGTCACGACCGGCACCGTGCCCGCCGCCATATAGACCTTGGTCTTGTAACACCCCTTCGCGGACGCATAGGCATCGGTCGCCAGTCGGCAGAACCCGGCCCAGGCACGCGGGATGAATTCTTGTTCGCTGGCAGGCGAAAACGGCACCCACCTCCAGGGGATCGGGAGCGACAGGGCCGGCTTGCGATCACCTGAGAGAACGATGAGGTCAAACGGAAGCACGCTGTACACGGCGGCGAGGACATCCCGCATCGCGACCAACTCAGCCTGGCTGAACGGACTCCCTGCCCACACGAGCGTGGGCACGTCTGCCTTCCCTCCTGCGGTGCCATCAAAACGGCTGCAGTCGACCGGCTCCTCGATCGCGAACACTGGTTTCCGCGGATACGACTCCTCGCAGATCTCCTTAAGCCGCTCCGTGGGCACGATGATGGCGGCAGCGAGATCACACCTCGCCTTCGCCCGAGGGGCCAGGTGCGGCACGGCAAACCAGTTGTCGAAGTAATTGAAAATGTAGGTATTGCGCTGCGCGATCTCGCGTTCGAAACCCGCCGTCGCGTCTCCGCGCCACAGTTCGTCACGCACGCAGACCACGCCGTGCGGAGCCAGCCGTCGAACCACAGCGCGGATCATCGCGGGCCGCACGGTGCGGTTGTAGATTCCGTGGCGGAACGGGATGAGCGAGATGGGAAATGACTCCAACAGGTCGTCGTGCCATTGCGGCGAGATTTCAGACAGGCTCACGGGCGAGAAGTATGGGTTCATGGCGTCTGCGAACGCCTGTGAAAATGCGTCGTCGCCGCTGCGGTAGCGACGCTGGGCACGAAACAACGCCAGCGACGTCATCGCGATGGCCGCCCGGCATCGTCGAGGATGTCGCAGAAGCGACCGAGCAGTCCGGCACTCGAAAAGGAGGCGGAGATGATCCCGGTCGCCCGGCGGCCCATCGCCTCCCGACCATCATCGCCCATCGCGATCAGTTCTTGGATCGCTGCGACCGCCGCGCGGGCATCCCCGTGGGCCACGCCCCTGCCGATATCGCCAGCATGAAAAATGTCGCCGACGTGCGACGCTTCTGGTCCGAAAAACAGCACCGGCCTACCGATGGCCATCGCACCGTAGATCTTGCAGGGATGGATCACCCCCACGGCCTCGTTGGCCAGGCTCACGACGTGAACATCGGCGGCCGACAGGCTCGTCCCGATCCGGGAAAGCGGCTGGAACGGCAGCGAGCGGATATTCCTGGCTCCCTCCGCGACTCGGCGGTCGACGTCGATCTTGCCGGCGCCTCCGCCGATGAACACGAACAGCAGGTCGTTCCGCTCCTCGAGCAAGCGGGCGGTATCGAGGAGCGTTTGCAACGGATTCTGGATGCCATGGTTTCCGGAATACATCACGACGAAGGCGTCACCGAAGCCACGCTCGTCACGAAACGCATTCGGTCTGCTCGGCACGGCCTTCAGCACGTCCTCGTGCGGCCACGGCGGCAGGACGTGAAGCTTCTCGGGCACGTCGAGCTTGGCGAGCACACGTTCCCGCATGAACCGGTCCATGACCACGACCGCCCGCGACCGGCGAAGCGTGACCCGATTCATCCAGTCGAAGACTCTCGCCACCACCGACCGTGGCGACAACTTCCCCGATGCCACCATCTGGTCGGGATTCAAGTCCATGACCCACCACACGAGGGGCACGCGACGCAGCCAGGAAAGCATCGCCCCGCCGATCCCCGCAAACGGCGGGCTGGTGCTCACCAGCACCAGACCGAGGCGGCGGGTGACCAGCCCCAGCACGACCGCCTGCACCATGAAGCAGGCCTGGGCGATCAGACGGATTGGAATCGATCGCTTCCCGAAACTCGACAGCGGGAGACGTCGGACATCGACTCCGTCGAGAGTCTCGCGACGCCGATACCGCTGGCTTGGGTCGTCGTATCCGCGCGCCGACGTGTAGACCAGCACCCGCCAACCACGCCGCACCATCTCCTTGGCGACGTCGGCGACATGCTGCCCCACCGACGCAGGGTCGGGCACATACACCTGCGTGATGATCAGCAACGTGGGGGGGACTTCCGGCACGGCGCAACGTGAAAGGATTTTGTCCCGATCCACATGCATGCTATTGATCTTTGCAAAACACTGCTATGCAAGCCCGAAGCGCAAGCGAGGGAATCCGCCACCCAGTACCGTGGCGCAGCCTGCATTCCCTTGCTCGCGCTGCGGGCTTGGATGAAGAAGGAAAGAACCACGTCATGCGATCATGCAAGCCCGAAGCGCAAGCGAGGGAATCCGCGAACCAATGGTGGTTGCTTCGCACCGTCACCCGGCGGCCCCGTAGCCGACAGGGATGCCCTGCCGCCAAGTGTCCATGTGCTTCGACTCGGCGACGTAGCCGTCGCCCGGTATCGGCTTCGACCCATGGCTGAAACCGCTCGTAGCCAGGCTCTTCGCGTCGGCGGGATCGCATTCCTTGCGGAACTCTTCCTCGATCCAACGGTAGGTCGCCGCGATGCCCTGCCTGAGCGAAATCGAAGGCTCCCAGTTCAGATACGATCGGATCTTGGTGTTGTCGCTGTTGCGGCCTGCCACGCCGCGGGGGGCGTCGAGCTTGTAGTGCCGCTTCAGCTTGATGCCCGCGATCTCCTCCGCGATATCGACCAATTGGTTGATCGTCACCAACTCGCTCGACCCCAGGTTGATCGGCTCGTAGATCTGCGAATCGATGATCTTGCCGATGCCATCGACGCAGTCGTCGATGTACATGAACGACCGCGTCTGCGTGCCATCGCCCCAG
>CAYSPN010000075.1:0-2013 GCA_964432895.1 uncultured Candidatus Kuenenia sp. | reverse complement strand
CGGCGCGAAGCGCGGTGCATGAACTGCCACCATGGCCCCGTCTTCAGCGACGGCCGCTTCCACGATCTGGGGCTGAGCTTTTACGGCAGGAGCAACGCCGACGCGGGCCGCTATGACGTCAGCGGTGATCCGAAGGAGAATGGCCGCTTCCGCACGCCGACCCTGAGGGACGTGACGCAGACAGCGCCGCTCATGCATACCGGATTGTTCCAGCTCGCCGGTGTGCTCAACATGTACAACGCCGGTATGCCGACGCTTCGGCGGTATGACTACCAGAAACAGGACCCCTTGTTTCCGGTGAAGTCACCGCACCTGAAGCCCCTCGGGCTCAACCGGCAGGATCTTGCCGACCTCGCCGCGTTTCTCGGCAGCCTCGACGAGCCCCTTCACACCATGCGGCCGCCGGTCCTTCCCGAGATCGGCGCCGCCGTCGCGGCCCCGTAACGATTCCTCCGGCTGATTGCCGGCTGTCAGCGACTGCCGCGCACTGAAGATCTCCGCATTCGAAAGCCCCCAGATCCGCGGGCTGCCGTCGTCGAGGGCGGTCACCAGCAGCGTGCCGTCAGGGCTCAGCGCGCATGCCTTGGGGTAATCCCGCTGTCCAGGCAACGCAAGGAGTTCACTGCCATGGGCGGGGTCCCAGATGCGGACGCTGCCATCGGTCGAGGCGGTGATGATCCGGCGGCCGTCGGGAGTGAAGGTGACGCTCTCGACCGCCCCTTCGTGGCCGAGGAAGCGCTGGAGATCGTCTCTGATCCGGCCCTCCTGACGGGCGTTCCAGAGCCGCACGATTCCGTCCTGCGTGCCCGTCAGCAGTCGGCCACCATCGCCGCTGAAGGCAATCGCCCGCACGAAGCTATTGTGCCCGATGAGGCTCGCCAGTCGGTCTCCGGTCGCAAAGTCGGTGAGGTGAACGGCACCCATGGCCACACCGGTCGCCAGCTTCCGGTCGTCCGGACTCTTGGCCAGACAGGTCACCTGCCCCTGATAACGCAGGGTTGTCGCGACGTTTCCGGTGTCGCTGTCGAGCAGGTCGGCAGTGCTGCACCCAACCCGACTACCACCGAGGCCAAAGACGGCCACGGTCTTTACGATCACCGACCGGAATCCGGAGTGGCGGGCCATCTGCTGGCGGCCCGTATTCACATCCCAGACCATGACCATGCCGTTACCCGATGTCGTCAGGAGACGAGTTCCCTCGGAGCTGAACGCGACCGCGACCGCGCCTTCGGTGTGGCCTCTAAGGGTCCAAAGCAGTTTTCCTGAATCCGCCTTCCAGACACGAACGTCTCCATCCTGCCGCGGCGATTGCAACGCGGCTGCCACCAGCGAGCCATCAGGGCTGTAGGCGATCTGCTTGGCGGTATCACTCGTGTCGATGAGCGTATGCATCCGCTGCACTGTTCGCGGATCCCAGATCTGAACGCCCCCCTGATCCCTGGGGGCCACCGCCAACTGCCGTCCATCCGGACTGAAGACGGCGGCAGTCATCCCGCGGATTGCTGGCAGCACGGCCAACGGCTCCGCCGCGGTGCTCGACCAGAATCGCACCGTGCCATCGAGCGAACCCGATGCGAGCGTCTCATCGTCGCGAAACACCAGCGAACTGACGGCATCGGTGTGGCCCATCAGCGTTCGCTCGCATGCGTGCCTGTCGGCATTCCAGACACGGATATGGCCGTTGACGGCGCCGCTGGCGATCCGGCGGCCGTCGGGACTGATGGCCGCCGCGATAACGGCCGCATCGTGTCCCGGCAGTCGCGCGAGCAAACCGCCGTCGGCCACGCTCCACACGAGCAGTTCGTTGGCATTGCACGACGTGATCAGTTTAACGCCATCGGGCGTGAACAGCGTGAGTGATTCGCCCCACTCCTGCCTGGGCATGGTGGTCACCGTGCAGCGGAGTCGACCATCGAGGGTGTCGTAGACGAACACCTCTCGCAGTTCCGCTGACGTTCTGCTCACGGCCGCCAGCCGCGTTCCATCCGGGCTGAAGACGAAATCCTCGCACGG
>CAYSPN010000074.1:0-5735 GCA_964432895.1 uncultured Candidatus Kuenenia sp. | reverse complement strand
GGGAAGTCGCGACCGCCAGCGTACATACTTTATTGAGATGACGACCGATCCACAATAAACGCCGCCTCTTCCGTCGCGCCACATGATGAATCCATCCGACCACCGCGAATGGCACCGTCTTTTCGATGCCGCGCTCAACGACCAACTCAGCGACGCCGACTCGCAGGAACTCGCCGCGGTGCTGAGATCGAGCGCCGAGGCCCGCCAGCTGTGGTTTCTCTATCACGACAACGAGTGCTCGCTGGCCGAGATGAAGCCTCCGGTTGAGGTGAAGCCTCGCTCGACGGGCCTGTCGTGGTTCTCCTGGCGTCAGCTCACGGCGGTGGCGGCGGGATTGTTCATCGGCTTGTTCGGTGCCTCGGCGGTATGGGGGTATGTCGGGACATACGCAGGCAAGGTGGTCACCCTGCTGCAGGAGGGCTTCGAGTCGGGGCCGCCGCCGCTGGCGACGGGCATTCCAGTAGAGGCGGGGCACTGGAGCGGCGATTACTCGCAGGTCGTGGGCGAGTATCGGGGCGTGAAGCCGGCGGCCGGTAAGAAGATGCTGCGATTCCTGCGATCGGATTACGAGGGCAAGCCGACTCGGGATGGCTTCATTGGAGACATGTTTCGAATCATCGACGTGAGCGGCCCTGAATACGACGTGGCCCGTGGCGATGCCTGCGTCTCCGTCGAGGCCCGCTTCCTCTCCCTGCCTGAGGGCGTTCCGGGCCCTGCTTCCTGTGGCATCTCGATGCATGCCACGGATGCCCTGCCGACGCCCGACGAACGTCTCGAGTTCATGGAGATCACCGATCGCTCGCATGCAGCGGCGGCTGCCGGCACCTTGCACTCAGGCATGACCATTCTGGCGACGTCGGTTCGAAATGCACGGACCGAAGCCAACCGCAACGCATGGGGAGCGCTCCGTGGCGAGTTGCGACTGCCACCTGGCACCCGCTTCCTTCTCGTGCATCTCTCCTTGTTTGAGCCGAATGGGCCACGAGCACCGCAGCCTCGCGAATTCGCGGGGCTGTTTGTCGATGACATTCGCATCGTGCTCACGCATCGGCCACCGCTGCCATGATGATCGCCCAGGCCCACCCAATCTTTCGTGACTTTGTGACCATGATTCGCGCGACTCACATGAAACACGTCCTCCCATCTATCGCCGCCTTGCTGCTTGCGCACGCTGTCGCCCTCGCCGCGGAGGTAGCTCCTCCGGTGGTGATGCCCTCGCAGCATCTGGCTCTGCTCAAAAACCACTGCAGCCAATGCCACGGCGGGCAGCAGCAGGAGGGCAACTTCCGCGTGGACGATCTGCCTTTCACCATCACCACGCTCGAATCAGCGGAGCGCTGGCAGAAGGTGCTCAATGAGCTGAACTCGGGCAACATGCCTCCCGAGGACGAAAAGCAGCCGGATGGCGTGGCGAAGACCAATTTCCTGGACGATCTGTCGCACGTGATGGTCGCGGCTCGGCGGAGCCTTGGCGATCAGCAGGGTGTGATCACTATGCGGCGGCTGAACCGCCGCGAATACCGCAACACGCTCCGGGAATTGCTCGGCGTGGAGATCAATGTGAGCGAACTCCCGCCCGACACGGCCTCGGAGGGCTTCGACACGGCGGGGGCAAACCTGTTCATGTCGAGCAACCAGCTCGAGCAGTATCAGGCCCTCGGGCTCGAGGCCCTGACGGAAGCCTTCGAGCGGCAGACCGCTGCGGCCGTCGAGAAGACGATGCGCTACGAAGCCGAGACGACGACGCCGAAGGTCCGTGACTTCGTGAAGCACCAGATCGACGCCAAGGAGCGGGCGGAAAAGTGGGTGAAGGCCGTGGAGGATGCGGCGGCGCTGCCAGAAAACGCCGACCTCGTCGCCGCGGTCAGGAAGGAGACGAATGCGAACGAAAGCCGCTTCCGCCGCGAATGGGCCCGCATTCCCGGTGCGCCGAATCCCCGTGATTTCGGCTTCGACAAGAAAGGCGAGAACGATGCCGACCTCGCGAACGATTCCTTGCGCGCAGGCTGGCTGAAGTATCACGAATATTACATCGGCATGCCCGACGTGGATCGGGGCGCGTATCTCGGCACGCAGACCCGTCACCCGGCGGAGCTCAACGTGAACTACATCGAGATCCTCATGCCCTACGACTGGCCGGTGGGCGAATACGTCGTCCGCGTCCGTGCGGCGGCCGTGAAAGACTGTCCACCGGAACGGCGCTTCCTCGATTTCGGCATCCACGCCCGCACGGGGAAGGTCAAAGGCACGCGCGAGATCACCGGCACGATCGAAAACCCACAGGTCGTCGAATTTCCCCTCACGATGACCCGCGGCAACGCCACCGCCCGCGACAACCGCCTGCTCTTCATCCGCGAGAAGGGCAGCTGGGACACCATCGAAGAAGGCGGCCGCAAGCGTGACGAGGCGGTGAAACGCAACGGCATCGGTCCCGAGCTGGTACTGTGGGTGGATTGGATCGAAATCGAACGCCTGCCAGACGCTGCCAAGCCAAAGCCCCCCGGCATTGCGGCGCTCGGCATTCCGCTGGATGACAAGGCACCTTCGCCCACGCCGCAAGAACTGCGTGCCGCCCTGGAGCGATTCGCTCAGGAGGCTTTTCGCGGCACGCCGGCCCCGGCGCACTTCATCGATCGCCTGCTTGCCCGCTACGACGTGCGGCGGAAGGCGGGCGATAAACACACCGCCGCGCTCAAGCAGACGCTGTCGGTGGCGCTCGCCTCGCCGATGTTCCTCTACCTGGCCGAGCCATCGACTGATGGTTCAAAACGCCCGCTCACCGACCACGAACTCGCCGTCCGGCTCTCCTACTTCCTCTGGTCAGCTCCACCCGACGCCGAGCTGCGCGAACTGGCCCAGACGGGCGAGCTATCCAACCCCGACGTGCTCGCCGCGCAGACCGAACGCCTCCTCGACGATCCGCGGTCGAAAGGCTTCCTGCAGCCGTTCATCGACCAGTGGCTTGGCATGAGTCGCTTCGACTTTTTCGAGGTGAACCAGTCGCTCTACCCGCGTTTCGACACAGCCACTAAGGTCGCCGCCAAGGGCGAAGTCTACGAGACTATTCACTACCTGATGCGCACCAACGGCAGCCTGGCCGATCTCCTCAAGTCAGACTACGTGCTGATCAATCGCGTTCTCGCGCACTACTATGGGCTGGAAGGCGTGAAGGGCGACGCCTACGAGAAGGTGACGCTGCCCGCTGGGTCACCGCGGGGCGGGCTGCTCGGCATGGCCGCCATCCTCTTCATGGGCGGCAATGGTGAACGCACGAGCCCCGTTGAACGCGGCGCCTGGGTCCTGCGCAAGCTTCTCAACGACCCGCCGCCGCCCGCGCCGGCGAATGTTCCCGCCATCACCCGTCTCGCAGGGCAGGTGCTCACCCCCCGCGAGCGGCTGCTGGCGCATCAGGAAGATCCGCAGTGCGCCAGCTGCCATCGCAAGATCGATCCAATCGGGTTCGGCCTGGAGAACTTCGACGCCGCCGGGCAATGGCGGACCGAGGACAGCTATACCGCCATCGACGCCGCCGGCAAACCCGACCCGAAGTCGAAGAAGACCTGGAAGATCGATCCTGCCGCCGCCCTTCACAAGGGACAATCCTTCCACGACTACTTTGCACTCCGCGACATCATCGCCTCAAAGCCTGATGCCTTCGCCCGCGGCTTCAGCACCGCGCTCATCGAGTTTGCACTCGGCCGGAGCATCGGCTTCCGCGACGAGCCGCTCATCGAGGACATGCTGCGGGAATCAGGAAAGAACAACCTCGTCGTCCGTGACTTCATCCACACGCTGGTCCGCAGCGAAGAGTTTCACACGAAGTAATTTCTTCAGGAACGACCACCATGACCATGCCGTCCATCCCGCGTCGCCATTTCCTCAGCTCCAGTACGGCGATCATCGCGCTGCCCGTCCTCGACTCGCTCGGGTTTCGCCGCTTCGCCGCCGCCGCCGCACCCGCCGCGCCGCCGAAGCGGCTCATCTTCCTCGGCTTCGGCTGGGGCATCACCACCGAAAGCTGGTTTCCCGACATCAAGCAGCCCGGCACCGACTACACCCTGCCAGACGGCCTCAAGCCCCTCGCACGACACAAGCCCGACTTCACGATCGTGCAGAACCTCTGGAACAAATATTCGAACGAGGGCCATTGGGGCAGCACGATGTGGCTCTCAGGCGCCAACCGGTTCGCCGAACCGGGCCAGACCTTCCACAACAGCATCTCGGCCGACCAGGTTGCGGCTGCTCAGCTTGGCCTCGCCACCCGCTTTGCCTCGATCCAGCTCAACGGCAGTGAAAGCGGCGATGCTTCCGGGCATGGTCCGGGGCTCTCCATGGCGTGGGACATCAGCGGCAAACCCGTTGCCGGACTCAATGGCCCCGTGCCCGCCTACAGCCGTCTTTTCATGAAAGACACCACGCCCATCGAACAGCAGAAGGCGATGCTGGCCGAGCAGCGCAGCGTGCTCGACACCGTGCAGGAAAACGCCCGCGACCTGCAACGCGGCCTCAGCAAACACGACACCGCGAAGCTCGATGAGTATTTCCAGGGTATCCGCGACATCGAGACACGCCTGAGCAAGGACGAGCAGTGGCTCGGCGTGCCCCAGCCGAAGACCGACCTGCCCGAGCCGCCGCCCGGCCTCGCCGGTCGCGAGGAAATCAAACTCATGTATGACATCATCATCGCCGCGATCCAGACCGACAGCACCCGCGTCCTCACCTACCGCCAGCCAGTGAGCACCCTGCTCACCAGCATCGGCATCAAGGTCGCGCCGCATGACATGAGCCACTACCACTCAACGATGGGCGAAAAGCTCGTCGCCTCGCAGCAGCGCGACCTGGCGCAGAGCGAGCTCCTCGCCGGGCTCATCGACAAGCTCAAGGCCACGAAGGAGGCCGACGGCAGCCGCCTCTTCGACCATGTCGCCCTTGCCTACGGCAGCAACATCCGCACGGAACACAACCTCGACAACTGCCCCACGCTCCTCACCGGCGGCGGTGCCGGCATCACGCTCGGTCACAACCTCGTCGTGTCGAAAAACACACCGCTCTGCAACGCCTGGCTCACGCTGCTCAATGGAATCGGCGTCGATGCCGTGCGCCACGGTGACAGCACCGGCGTGATCAAGGAACTCATCGCCTGAGAGTCACCTTTCCGTCAGCATCGACAGCAAGAGCGCGGCATCCGAGCCCTGGATCGACGACGCGATTTTTCTCGAAATGACGACCGATCCTGTACCGTCCGAGCCGATCCAGCCGCTCTCTGCAGAGCGCCAGGAGGAGTTCGTGGGCCTGCTGAACGCCGCCCATGGCCTGCTGCTGCGGTATGTGATGTCGCTGGTGGCGAACCGGCATGACGCGGAGGATGTGCTGCAACGTGCCAGCCTGGTGATGTGGCGGCGTTTCAGCACGTTCGAGCCAGGCACCGACTTCATCGCCTGGGCCACGACCGTGGCGTTTTACGAGGCCAGGAATTTCCAGCGAGTGACCGGTCGGTCGCGGCTGGAGTTCGATGATGACCTCATGCGGACCCTGGCCGCCGAGCGTTTCGAGCATGTCCGCCACTGGTCTCTGCGCACGGAGGCGCTTGAGCATTGCACGCACAAGCTCGACGCCGCGAGCCGCCAGTTGCTGAAAGCGATCTACGCCGATGGGGTGCAGGCCGCCGATGTCGCCCGCCTACAGGGCTGCGCGCCGAAGACCATCTACAACAAGCTCGCCTTCATCCGCCGCGC
>CAYSPN010000073.1:0-5262 GCA_964432895.1 uncultured Candidatus Kuenenia sp. | reverse complement strand
GTAGAGGCTGATCGGCTTGTCCTTCCACTCTCCCTCCAGTCCGAGGTCGCCCCAGGTACGGATTTCGTTCTTGCCGCCGCCCGTGCGATTCTTCGAGAAGATCGCATCGACCTCCTGCAATGAGAGGCTCTTGAGCGGGTTGTCCTTGTGAACGAACACGGCGAGCATGTCGATCGCCACCGGCACAACCGTCGGGGCGTAGCCATGCTTTTCCTTGAACGTGTCGATCTCGGACGGCTTCCAGTCGCGGCTCATCGGCCCGAACGTGCTCGTGCCCTCCGTGAGCGCCGGCGGGGCCGAAGCCGATCCCTTGCCTTCGATCCCCTCCTGAACGCTCGGATAAAACTTCTTGAAGCCCTCGGCCCAGAGAGCGACGAGGTTGTTCATCGTGTCGGAGCCGACGCACTTCAGCGAACCGGCCACCTCACCCGACACCTTCGCGTAGGGCTTCAGGGCCGGATCGATCTCCTGATCGAGGGCCACGGCGTTGCGAGCGGATGTTCCCGTCGTCAAACAGGCAATCGCCGGCAGCAGGGCGAATCCGGCACACGCGAAGACCACCGATCCGAACATGCGTGTCAACATCAACACATTCCTTCGAAGGGAGAAGGGGTCGGGAAGAACGTCACGGATGAAATCGTAGCGGGAATTGCGAGCATTTCATGAGCAATGAAAAATGGCCGGGAAAACCACCGACTTCCGCCGGGGACTTTTCTTCAGTCGTCCCGCTGGGGCGGAGCGAATCCCCGCCGGAGCGTGTTTTCCGTGACCGTCCGTGGCACGAGAAACTGCTGCAGGTAGTCGGGCCCGCCAGTCTTGCTCCCGATGCCCGACATCCGGTAGCCGCCAAATGGCTGTCGGCAGACGAGCGCACCGGTGATGCCCCGATTGAGATAGACATTGCCCGCCTGCAGTTTCATTTCTGCCTCGTGCAGATGCGCCGGACTGCGGGAGAAGATGCCTGCGGTGAGGGCATAGGGAGTGCCGTTGGCCAGTTCGATGGCATGGCTGAAGTCGCGGGCACGAAAAACCGCCAGCACGGGTCCAAAAATCTCCTCCTGCCCCAGCGGCGAGTCGGGATCGACGTCGGAGAAAATATGCGGCCCCACAAACCAGCCCCGGTCGGCCATGCCGGCGACCTCGGCAGCCGCCACCTCGCGAGCCGTCCGCCGCCCTTCCGCGATGAATGATCGCACGCGGTCCCGCGCCTCCTCGTCGACCAGCGGTCCCATCCGCGTGCCCGGTTCGGCAGCCGGCCCCACCCGCAGACTCTTCACCGCCTCCGCGAGTCTCCTGACGAAGACATCGTGCACCCGATCGAGCACGATCACGCGGGAGCAGGCGGAGCACTTCTGTCCTTGGAACCCAAACCCGCTCTGCACGACCGCCACCACCGCCTCGTCGAGATCGGCGTCGTCATCGACGATGATCGCGTTCTTGCCCCCCATCTCGGCGATCACTCGCTTCACAAGCCGGCTGCCTGCCGACGCCGACGCCGCGGCGGCCTGGGCATTGAGCGCCAGCCCCACGGCCCGCGAGCCGGTGAAGGCCACGAGCGCCGTGTCGGGATGCGACACAAGCGTCGGCCCCACCTCCTCGCCACGGCCTGGGAGGAAGGCCAGCGCCGCGGGCGGCACACCCGCCTCGAGCAGAATCTCGTGCAGCCGCAGCGCAATCAGCGACGACTGCTCGGCGGGCTTCATCACCACCGTGTTTCCCGTGACGAGCGCAGCCGTCGTCATGCCGGCGAGAATCGCCAGCGGAAAATTCCACGGCGCGATCACCACCGCCACGCCTCGGGGCAGCCACGCCGTCGTATTCTCCTCGCCAGGCACGTCCACCCGCGCCGGCCTGGCCAGTCGCACCGCCTCGCGGGCGTAGTAGCCACAGAAGTCGATGGCCTCCGCCACGTCGGCATCGGCCTCCCTCCACGGCTTGCCCACCTCGAAGACCTCGATGGCGGCAAGTTCGAACCGGCGACGTCGCATGATGGCAGCCGCCTGCACGAGGATCTCAGCCCGCCGCTCCCAGCCGACGGCCTGCCACGAGGCCTGCGCTTGCCGGGCCGACGCGACCGCGCGGTCGGCATCCGCGGGCGTGGCCGCCGCCACCTCCGCGACCAGCCGGGCATGATCCGACGGATCGTGACGTGGGAACGTTTCGACAGCATCCGCGGCCTGACCATCGATCACGATCGGCACCCTTGCCGGACCCGTCGCGAATGCGGCGGCAGCGCGGTCGACAGCCTCCTGCATCGCCTTGCGGGACGACTCCACGGCGAAATCGGTGAGGGGTTCGTTGCGGAACCCGCCGACGTCGACGGGTTCACCGGCGTCGCCGGCGTCATCTGGTGCTGGCCCGGGAGCCGCGAGGAGCGTGGCGGGTGGCACGTGCTTCACGAAGCCCGCCCGCAAGAATGAATCGTTCGAAGAATTTTCCAAGAGCCGTCGCACGAGATAGGCCATGCCCGGCACGAGCTGACCGTAGGGCATGTAGATGCGCAGCCGCCAGCCGGCGGCGGTCACGGCCTCCTTTTCCGGATCGCCCATGCCATGCAGCATCTGCATCTCGACGCCCCGCCGGTCGAGGCCGAGATGTTCGGCCACCGCCATGCCATGCGCGAGCGACCGCAGGTTGTGGCTGCCGAGGGCTGGCCGCAGTGTCGCCGCGTGCTCCATCAAAAACGTCGTCGCCTCCTCGTAGCAGGCGTCGGTCCGCCACTTCTGCTGCCAGACGGGCACGGGCCAGCCGGCGGCCTCGGCGTGCACCGTCTCGTAGTCCCAGTAGGCACCCTTCACCAGCCGGATCCAGACCGGCGTGCCGCGGTCATGCGCCCAGGAGGCCAGCGACTCGAGGTCGCGGAGCGACTCGCGGAGATAGCACTGCACGACCACACCGCAATGAGGCCAGTCGCGAAACTCTTCCTCCATGGCGATCTGCCGGAAGATGGCAAGCGTGAGGTCCTTCGTGGCATGGCTCTCCATGTCGATATGAACCTGCGCGTGATTGTCGCGGGCCAGACGCCAGAGCGGCCGCAGCCGTGCCAACACGCGTTGAGCGGTGCCAAGCGAGTCGATGGCGTCAAATTGACTGTCGAGCGCGGAGAGCTTCAGCGACACGTTCACCCGCGGCATCGGCCCGCCGGGGCCATCGTCGACGAGCGGATCGGCGGGCCATGCCGCGGCGAGGCGGGGCAGCTCGCCGAGCAGTTGCGAGTAGGCCGCCGCGTAGGCATCGGCTTCGGACTCGCTCGTGACCGCCTCGCCGAGCAGGTCGAGCGTGAAGCCGCGGTGATGCCGCCGCTGGGCGAGTGCGGCCCGCGCCGCCTCGGCGGGATTCGAGCCGGCGATGAACCGCCGGGCCTGGGCGAGCACGGCAGCCCGGATCGCCCGGGCGGCCAATGGCGCCAGCAGCACACTCCGCGACGCCCGCAGGGCCGTCCGCAGCGACTGCGGAAGCCGCTCGATCATGTCGTCGTCGATGTATTCGCGGAGGTGCCTATCGAGCGATGCCGGGTCGTCGAGCATCGGCATGCAGTCGACGAGCCGAAACAGCCGCACCTTCAGATCGTCGTCCTGTGTGGCCCACTCTGCCGCCTGCTGCACCCACCACTCCGGCGACACGGCCGTCGGCTCGGCGGCGAGCGACCGCTCCAGGAGGCTGCGGCCGATCTGCTGCGTGCGGCCCTCGATCCGCTCCCGGTCGGCCGGCGACAACCGGCTGGGAACCACCCCCTCGAACGCGGCTCCTGTCGTGCTGGCCATCGGATCGGCTTCCTCTCTTCAAGTGTTTGTACGCAAAGCGTTTGCGAAAAGATCGTGGGGGGCGGCTGCCGCCGAAATCGGCCCCCCGCCCGCCCGCCGTGCTACAATCCGTCCCACCGCAGTGGGCATGGTAGCCCTCGCGCTCAACTTCTGCTTCGCACACACGTGAATCCTCCGGCAGGACAGGGCTTCGATCAGTTGTCGGCCACGCTCGAGACACGCGGTCCGGTGGTGCTGCCGGCCCTGCTGCTGTGCGACTTTGGCCACCTCGCCCACGAGGTGGAGCGGCTGGAATCGGCTGGTGCCGCAGGCCTTCACCTCGATGTGATGGACGGCCGTTTCGTGCCACAACTCACCTACGGCATGGTGGTGGTCGAGGCCGTACGACGGGCTGCAAAAGGCCCCATCGAGGTGCACCTGATGGTCGAGGAGCCCGAGTCGTGCATCGAAGAATACGCCAAGGCCGGGGCCGACATCCTCACCGTTCACCTCGAGGGGCTCACCGATCCGCGACGGACACTGGAAGCGATCTCGTCGCTCGGTCCACGGGCGCACCTTGCGATCAGTCCTGGCACCCCGGTCGAACACGTGGCGCCCTATCTCGACGCCTGCGACGGCGTGCTTGTCATGAGCGTCGAGCCGGGATTCGGTGGCCAGCGATTCAATCCGGTGGCGCTGGAAAAGCTCTCGCGTCTGTCCGCCCTGCGGGCGGATATGGGCGGGGCGTTCCGGCTCGCGGTGGACGGCGGCATCTCCACCGAGACCGTCGGTCCGGTGGCCGCGGCTGGTGCCGAATTGATCGTTGCGGGCAGCGCCGTGATCCGGTCGCTGGACTACGCCCAGGCGATCGCCCAACTCGAACAACTCGCCCGGGGTGCCGCATGACGAGGCCCCCCTCGCGATTCTGTGTCTCCGGCGGCATCGTCGCCGCGGAGCATGCTTTCCTCCTGGAGCCAATATCCACTCAATGCCCGACTCCTTGATCGTGATCCGTTCCGGAGCGACCGACTACGAAATCCAAGGCCGCATTCGCGGCGGGGTCGATATCCCCTTGTGTCCGGCCGGCGTTGCCGAAGCGGAACAGGCGGCAGTCCTGCTGACCGGGTCGCCGGCCAGCGCGCTCTACACGTCCGAGGAGCTCTGCGCTGTGGAAACAGGCCGCATCGTTGGCCGGGCCATGGGCCTGAAGCCGCGAGCCGTGGCCCGGTTGCAAAACCTTGATCAAGGGCTGTGGCAAGGGATGCTCGTCGAAGAGATTCGCCGCAAGCAGCCGCGACTCTACCGGCAGTGGCAGGACAACCCGTGGGCGATCGCGCCCCCCGATGGCGAACTCCTCGAAGAGGCCTGCGAACGCGTTGAGGAGGCGCTCGAGAAAATTCTCCGGCGGCACCCGCACGGATGCGTGGCGATCGTCGTGCCCGAACCGCTCGACCGCATCGTCCGCTGGATCGTGGCTGGGGAGTCGATGGGCGATCTGTGGGGCCGTGATCCCCACCGG
>CAYSPN010000072.1:0-1609 GCA_964432895.1 uncultured Candidatus Kuenenia sp. | reverse complement strand
TTTCCCTGAACGAGTGCGTCGTGCCGCACGGCGGCCTGGCGGGCGGCCTCTTTGTTCCCGGCCCGTTGCCATGCGCGATAGGCGAGCAGCGTGGCGGCCACCGCCTTATCGAGCCGCCCATCGGCTTCCGCACCGGTGGCGACATTCTCTGCGGCCGACGCCAGATCGGCGGCCCGCCGAGCATCGAGGCCGCGGAGTGGAATCTGCTTCAGGCAACGCAGTTCCATGTCGATCGCGTCGACGGCATAGCCCGCGGATGCCAGTGTGATCGCACGGTGTACCAGTCCGGCCTGGCCGGCTGACTCGCCCAGTCGCCGCGACTCGTCGAGCATCAACCACTTCAGCGACGGATCCTCTTCCGTGGTGGCGGCCGTGAGCAGCGTTTCGGCGGCCAGACGCGCTCCTGCTGCGGTATCAGCATGGGAGAGCGGTTCGCGAAACCGGCGATGGAGTTCGGAGCGGGCCCGGACCAGCTCGTGGGATGACGGCGGCTTGCGCAGTCCGCCGGATGTCATGAGCTGTTGCATCGTGGGACGGCTCTCGGCCGTCCGCACCCCTGCGTCTTCGGCCGAGTATGCCGTCGATGTCCATGCCGATACGGCGATCAGGCTCACACGAATGATACGACCGGTGTGTGCCACAGACTGCTAGCGTGCGGACGGATAGAAGTGCGACATGTCCATGTAGGTCGAGGCGTGCCCCGTGGCGCGGATCGTCTGGATGGTCGTGCCGCCCGGGGACCGCTGCATCGTCCGCATCTGTCCCTGCATCTGGCTGAGTTGCCGCGACTGGCGTGCCGCCTGCTGCTGTTGGGCAAATTGCTGCTGCTGCGGCCGCACCAGACCCTGCATCGCCCCCAGCGTCCCGCCCGTTGTCGGGTTGTTGCCCTGGAACGCCAGCCCCATGTAAGGACTTATCGAAGGCCGACGGGTGATGTTGGAAAATGGCGCGTTGCCGCCGCCCTGCGTCGCACCCGGACCCTGCGCGGTGGCCATGGCGGATAGCATGAGGCTGAGGAAAAACGTCCCTGCCAACTTCCCTGTTAGGGTGGCCATCGTCCTGCAGGAATACGTTTGCATCGTTCGTTTCTCCGGAAGGCGAACCCGCTCAATCTATCTATACCACCCGCTACCGCCCCGCACCACGTGCGGGTGCCGGCAAGGACTCACTCAACCACGCCATAGCCCGCGATCGCCCGATCCATGAGGGCCTTCACGGCCGCCTTCACGATCGGCTTGTCGTGGATCCAGGCCGCGAATTCCTCGCCATGGTCCGCGTAGAGGTCACGCAGCCATGTGGGGGCTTCCGTCAGCAGCCAGGCCCGGAACAGCAGCCACTTCGGGTTCTGCTCGCCGTAGACCTCGCGAGCCACCCAGCAGAAGCCGGAGTTGGGGTTGAACCCGAAGGGCAGCCGGTTGAACGTCTGGACGGTCTGCACGCCGAGGAGGCTGAACCCGAAGATCCGCTCGAAGGGGCCGGTGACCTTGTCGATGATGCTGTCGAAGGCGATCCACGGATCCTGGGCGATGAACACGCGGTCGCCTGGCAGCAGTTGGTAGTTGGTGGCCGTGGAGCCACCCTTCATGATCGCCTCGATGTCGACCGGCAG
>CAYSPN010000071.1:0-2719 GCA_964432895.1 uncultured Candidatus Kuenenia sp. | reverse complement strand
CCCAGAGCGAAGCATTCCCGAAGCTTTGCCCGCTGGTCCACGGCGCTGACCATCACCACGCGGGCGTTCGGGTCGGCGGCCCGCAACTCGCGGAGCGTCTCCACGCCGTCGAGTTCCGGCATCACGATGTCGAGCGTGACGAGATCGGGCCGGTGTTCGGCGTAGCGGTCGAGGCCCTCGCGGCCGTTGGTGGCCTCGGCCACGACCTCCCAGCCGGCCTCACGGGCGATCCCGGCGATCCGCATCCGCATGATCGTCGCATCATCGACGACCAGCAGCCGAGGGGCACGTGCCCCCACTATGTTCGTGTCCATCACAATCTCCCCTTCCATTACGCCAAGGTCTCCGTGCCGTGTCCGGCGGTCTCGACCGTCACCACGCCGGTGACGACATCGACGACCAGCCGCCGGCCATGCCGCCCGCCGCAGAGGCGGCCGGTGATCGGTATGCCGAGATCCAAGAGAATCTTTTCGAGCGCCAGGACGTTCTGTTCACCGATCGGCAGGCCCGACTGGAAGGCGAACATCGCCGCGCCACCCACGAGTTTCGCCGTGCACGAGAGCGTCGGCTCTCCCGCCGCTTCGCGAAGCAACCGAAGCGTCTCGATCACGGCCGTGTCGGCATATTTGCCCGGCGGCGAACCGCGGCCATTCGATGACGGCAGCATCACGTGCGCGAGGCCGGCGGCACGTTGGTGGCGAGCGTGGAGCACCAGCCCCACGCAGGAGCCGACGAACGTTCTCAGCACGCCACCGCCCTGTGCGACACCGATCTGGCCGATGGCGACGGAATCGCCAGGGCGGCTTGGCGGCGATGGAAGGTCAGCCGGAGTCACGCGCCGGCTCCCGGATCGACGGCAGATGGCATGAGGGCTGCAACCCCGGTGGCGTCGGGCAGAAAGACGAGACCACAGTTGATCGGCGTGCCGTCGATGCGGAACTCGGTCCGCGCGAGCAGTACGATCTCGGACAGCACCGGTTGCTCCATGAGCACGGCTTGCATGACAGCCTCGGGAAAGTCGCGGAGAAACACCGGTGGAGAGGGGAGGATGCCGGCAGCTCCCGCCGGGCCGAGCGCCGCGCAGATCGCGTTGAGATAGGCACAGCCGACGATGTTGGCTGTTTCAATGACCGCCGACCGTTCCAGGTCGCCCCATGACGTCGACGTGCCAGCCGGCCGCTCGAGCAACGTGTCGGCGAGCGATAGGCCCGCGTCGTCATCCGCCGCGAGCAGGAGCAGACCCCCGATCGCTCCGTCGATTCGCATCGCGCAGCCGCAGATCAACGTGTCACTGGAGCCCATGACCGCCGCGGCCTCCGCGATCGGGAGCGTGTCGAGTCGCTGAACCGAGAGGGCTGCGGGCCGGCCGAGCCACTTGGCCAACGCGTGGGAGGCGTCATGCGCGCCGCTGTGGAACATCGCTGTCAGCTGGTCGTCGTTGGGCGTCATGCGTGCACCTCCGTTGCGCTCCGCGACCGCATGACGATGTCGATGACCGCTGCAGCATCGAGCAGCAGGCAGACCTCACCGTCGCCCAGGATACTTGCCCCGCCGAGGCCGCGAATCCGCATGAAGTTTTCGTCGAGCGATTTGACGACAAGGTCTTGAGTGCCGAGCAGGGTCGATACGCAAACGGCGACAGCTCGCGAACCGGAGTGGATCACAAGCACGGCCCCTCGCGGCGCCGGTTCGGTCGCTGTGAACGGCCAGGAGAAGATCTCGTCCATGTCGACCAACGGCAGAAACTCGCCACGGATGTCACACACCCTGCGGCCCCCGATCGACAGAATGCAGTCGTCGGTGACGGTAACGAGTTCCCGGACGTTTTCCACCGGCACGGCAACGGCGGCTTGGTCCAGTCGGAAGAGCATGCACCGCGCGATGGCGAGCGTCAGGGGCAGGCGGATGAGAAAGGTCGTTCCCACGCCAAGTGTCGAGTCGATGTCGATCGATCCGCTCAGCGCCTCGATCCGGGTTCGGACGATGTCCATCCCGACACCCCGTCCCGAGATGTTGGAAACCTGCGCCGCGGTGCTGAAGCCGGGCTGCCAGATGAAGTCGATCAGTTCGCGGGGGCTCAGCGTCGACGCTTGGTCGGCGGAGACGAGTCCGCGGGCGATGGCCCGATCGCGGATCCGTTCGACGTCGATGCCGCCGCCGTCGTCGCTGATCGAGATGATGACGCTGTTGCCCCGATGCGACGCGGCGAGCCGCACGGTGGCCACTTCCGGCTTGCCCCGGCGCAGCCGCACGTCGGCCGGCTCGATCCCGTGGTCGATGGCATTGCGGACGAGGTGGACGAGAGGGTCGCCGAGTTCGTCGATCATCCGCTTGTCGAGTTCGGTCTTCTCTCCCGCGATCTCGAGCGTCACGTTCTTTCCGAGCTCATTCGCGATGTCGCGGACCGACCGCTTGAACCGGTTCAGCAGCGGGCCGACCGGCACCATCCGCGTGCTGAGAACACCCCGCTGCAGACTGTCGGCCACGCGGGTAAGGTGATCGACCGACTCCACCAGTTCGGCGTATCGCCGGTGCCCCTCCTCCCACATCCGGCCCTGCTCCTCGAGCTTTTCAAGCTGAGACTCGCAGGCGGCGGCCGCCCGATCGACCGGCCCGGATGCCGACCGAACGATCGACTCCACGGCCTCGCGGAGTGAGTGGGTGGTGCCGCCGGACCTGCCGCCGACGGCTGCTTTTCTGAAAAGCGGGGCCATGTCGG
>CAYSPN010000070.1:0-3925 GCA_964432895.1 uncultured Candidatus Kuenenia sp. | reverse complement strand
CCCGACGAGGAGGTCGTAGAAAAAATGCGTGCCGGCGGCGATGCCGAAGCCGCGCAGCAGAAACAGGATCGCGAAAAAGATTCCCGCCACGGTGCGGAACGTGAAGCTATAGAGCGAGAAAGAGTCGCCGAGCGGGCCGATGTAGTGGGCGCCGCTGAAGAGCAGGCTCGATAGCACGAGCGCCCAGAACCCGGCCGCCAGCGTCGAGCAGCCTAGCCGCTCAAATGTCCACACGGCAATGGGCAGCATCAGCAGTCGAAACAATACCTCTTCGTACAGCCCCGCACCGCAGAAGCCGACAAGCCTCGCCAGGATCATCTGCCAGCCGAATCCGGCGTCGGCCTGCCACTGCAGGAGTTCCCATTGCAACAACTGCTCGCGGAACGGCCAGAGACTCTGCTGCAGCCGTGCCACACCGACGAGCACGACCGCCCAGAGCACGCATTCGGCTGCCATGCCGGGGAGTGCGGCCAGGCTCACCCGCCAGCGGTCGTGGGCCAGAAACTGCCACACCAAAAGCCCCACCACGGTGAGCAGCGGCAGCAGGAAATACTGGCCAAATCCCAGGGCATCCAGCAGATGGCGGAGCCAGACATCGGCGCCGTTGCGGGGCGAGCCGCGGCCCAGCAGCAAGACCCCGCCCTCGTAGGCCAGCACCAGGGGAAGTGTGAAAAACAGGCTCGTGAGCGGTGTTCGGGAGAGCTGCCAGTAGGACTCGCTCGAGGTAGGACCGATGTCCGACGTGTGTCCCGTCGCCTCGGCATCCGCGGCGGCATCAGGCAAAAAATCAGGGAGCGGATCTCCAAGCGGCAATCCATCCGGGAGAAGAGCCGCAGGCAACGGCCCGTCAAGCCCCTGCCGTGAATCGCGGGCGAACCGTCTGTCGGCAGCCGAGGCTCTGTCGTCGCGGGAAGGAAGGTGAGCCATAGGTCGATTCATTCGGACGTGTTCAGATGCAAGCAACGCCGGTGATTATGGCGTTCCTTGCCACGGAAGCACACCATGCCGAATCCTTTTCGACAATGCTTGCACTGCTGGCAAAAATTTTTTTTTATGAAACGGCATTTCTATTCGGCGGTTTCGGGCGTCTGAGTTCGTGCACACGGCGTGCGTGGTGAACCGTCCTTGACATCCTCGACTCGCTTCACAGAATGACCCCTCGTCAGGCGAACGCGACTCGCAGACATGGGTGTCACGCGAACGCGGTCCTGAGTGCTGTGATGAACACCTGACGAACAATCGTTTCGAATTTCGGGGGCGACGACTGGAGGGAGCGACAGTCGGCGACTTTGGTCGTGGCCTGGATGTCCCCCCGGTTTCGAGCGATGATTGGATGGCGGGTCGGGCTGTTTTTCAGCCTTTTGAGGGCGGCGTGCGAGACGGTGTTTTTCCGGGAGGCTGGCCGGCGGGTAGAATCGAAATGATTCGCCGCTTGTTGGAGCGATGGGCCGAAGCCTCTTGGTGTGAATCGCTATGGCACGATGCCTTGTCGGATGCGGGTCGAACGTTGGAAAACGTCGTGATTATCTCGACCGCGCGATGGAGTTGCTGCGGTTCATGCCGGGTGTCACGCTCGTAAGCGTGAGCCGCTACCGCGATACCCGACCGATCGGCGGCCCGCCCGGGCAGGGCGTCTTTCTCAACGGCGCCTGCCTGCTCGAGACCGATCTGGCCCCGCACGACGTGCTCGCCATGCTTGCGGCGGTGGAAAACACGCTTGATCGCGAACGCGGCGAGCGGTGGGGGCCCCGGACAGTGGATCTCGACCTGCTGCTCTACGATGACGTCGTTCTCGACACCGAATCACTGACGTTGCCGCATCCGCGGATGGTCACTCGCCGGTTCGTGCTCGAACCTTGCGTGGAGATTGCGCCGGATCTCGTGCACCCGTTGGCCGCGTGCACGCTCGAGAACCTGCTCGAAAGCATCTCGGCGCCGCACCCGCATGTCGCGGTGGTCGGCGTGCCTGGCTCGGGAGCGGCGGAGGTCGCGGCGGCGATCGCCCATGCCACGCTCGCGCGGCTGGTGTCGGCGCCGCCGGAGTATGCCCTGATCGGTGGCACGGCGGCGGGACTGGATGCGATTTCTGGCGACCTGGCGTGGCGGCACGCTGCCGAGGCCTGCGCGAAACCGCTGCTCGCGAAGCGGTGGTCGCAGGATCCGCACGGCACCGTGGCCGACTACTGGCTGAACACCGTGCGGTTGGCGGCGACCGACTCGTTGGCGGCGGAGCCACTCGGGAGATTCGAGACGTTCTTCGCGCGGCTGGCGGCGGACACCGTTCCGCCACACGTCGCGATCCTACTGGTGGCCTCGCCCGACGTGCTCGAGGAGAGGACCGCCCTACGTGCGCGGCAGTCTGCCAACACCGCTCTTTCTGCCAACACCGCTCTGGTCGGCGCCGGGCGGCAGTCAGCCATGGCGGCGTGCGCGACCATGGACGAAGCGGTGGCCAGACTTCTGCGGCTGCAGGAACGGATCGTCGCCGAACTCCGCTCGCCCGAGACCAGTGGTGCCGGCCGGCCCCGTGCCGTTGTGACGATCGCTGCTGGGGATTTTGATCAGTCCGTGCAGGAAGCGGTGGCCGTCGTCGAGGCGATGGTGTGATGCCGCAGATCGTGCACGATCCCGATCGCATGCGTGCGCTGGTCGTCGAAGCGCGGGCCGCTGGCCGACGCGTGGGATTCGTGCCCACGATGGGAGCGCTGCATGCCGGCCATGCAAGCCTCGTGGCTCGCGCGGCCAGTGCCTGCGAAGATGTCGCCGTCTCGATCTTCGTGAACCCGACACAGTTTGGTCCGCAGGAAGACTTCGCGCGGTATCCGCGGACGCTCGCCGCTGACGCGGCGCTGCTCACACCGCATGGGGTGAGGTGGATCTATGCGCCGGAGGTGTCGGCCGTCTACCCGCCGGGCGACGCGACGCGGATCGTCGTGGGCGGGCCGGCGGTGCGGTTGGAAGGGGAGCGGCGGCCTGGCCATTTCGACGGTGTGGCGACGGTGGTCTGCAAACTCTTCCTGACGGTGCCGGCCAACGCGGCCTATTTCGGCGCCAAGGACTGGCAGCAGACGCTCGTCGTCAAAAGCATGGTTCGAGATCTGGGCCTGCCGATCGAGATCGTCGTCTGTCCGACGGTGCGCGAGGCTGATGGTCTCGCGATGAGTTCGCGGAACGCCTATCTCTCCGCCGCCGAACGTCTCCGCGCCGTCGCGCTTTCGGAGAGCCTCGGGCAGGCGGAGCAACTCTGGGCTGCTGGCGCCGACGCCGCCGCGATCGAGCGGATGATGCGGGAGACGATGGAAGCCCGTGGAATCGTCGTCGACTATGCGACGGTCGCCGATTCGGAGTCGCTCGAACCGCTCGCCGCCGACGCCGTGCAGGCGGTGGCGCTGGTGGCCGGCCGCCTGGGATCGACGCGGCTCATCGACAACCGTGAACTTCGCGATCGCGGCCCTTCCGCGGCCCGCAACACTCCTGATCCAGGCCACACACCCGATTCTGGCCGCACACCCGATTCTGGTCACACTCCCGATTCTGGTCACACTCCCGATCACGGCCAGGCCCACTGATGCTGTCGACGCTCTTTCACATCCCGACGCGGATCACCGTGGGGGGCACCACGCTGCCGCTGGTAGGCTTCGGACTCGTCTTGGCCGTGTGGGGGATCGTTGCGGCCGTGATGCTGGCGCGAACCGCCGCCGCCCACGGCTGGAGGGTGGCGATTGAAACGCTGGGGGTGCCGCTGGCGATCACGGCGGCGACGATTCTCTGGCTGCTCCCGGCACTCGACGACGGCCAGGGCGTGCCGGTGCGGGGCTATGGGGCGATGCTGCTGGTAGCCGCCATGGCCGGCACCTGGCTCTCGATCGCGCGAGGCCGCAGCATGGGCTTCGATGCCGACACGATCCTGGCGCTGGGTATGGAG
>CAYSPN010000069.1:0-2722 GCA_964432895.1 uncultured Candidatus Kuenenia sp. | reverse complement strand
CCCTTGACGCGAAACAGGCAGGTGTCGGCGAGCGGCTTGATGTCGTCGATGAACTGGACGTTCTTGTCCATCACCCAGATGCCGGGCCCCTCGACGTCGCGGATCTGGCTGACGGTGAGCGACATCAGGCCGCAGAAGATCGACGACTGCTGCGCGATAAGCAGCGCGGCGAACATCACGCCAAACACGATGCCGAGGTATTTCACCCGGTTTCCGATCAGCATTTTCCAGGCAACCCAGAGCATAGAAGGAATTGTAGCCGAGCCCTGAGTAGCAGCGAAAATGGCACGCAGCTCTTTCCTGCCCCCGAGGGGCTGCCCATGCCTTGAGAGCCGGCGTTGCTGACCAGCGCAGGCAGGATGCCGGAGTGCAGTCAGCATCGAGTGAGCGCAGGCCAGGATGGCCGTAGCGAACGTCCGGCGACGGGGCATGGGCCGCCCCGACGTGTCGCCATGGCAATGTCAACAGCTAGATGCTCCGGACAGTCACGTTGACGCGTCCTGGGCCAGAGCCCATGCTGCGGCCGGTCGAGAGCACGCACACGAGGGAGCGAACCGATGAACGATCTTGATCGCCAGCAGCGACTCTTCGTGGCGGCCATGGCCGAGAAGCTCCGGCTGGGCGGCATCGGCCGCCGGGGGTTTCTTCGCGCCGCCGCGAGCGCGGGCTTCGGCTTCGCCTCGGCCCGGTATCTCGCGGGCTCCGCTCCGGCCCGATCGCGGCTCCATGCCGCGGAGCCGTCGGTCACCGAAAGCGGCATGACGAACGAGCAGCGACAGTTCCTCGTCGACGCAGGAAAACGGTTCGAGGGAAGCCGGATCAGGGTCGTCTCGGAGAACACGCCGCCGGGGCAGTCGATCGGCAGGATGATCCGAGAGGAGTTCACGCCGCTGACCGGCATCGAGGTCGACTGGCCGATGGTGCCGCTCGATCAGGTGCTGGCCAAAACCGTTCAGGACACGATCGCCGGCGCCGACGGCACCAAGGGACACCACGACATCTTCTATTGGGACCAGGCCTGGCTCGCGCGATTCGCCAACGAGAGCATCGGCGTCGAGGAACTGCTCGACCGCAAGGATCTTGCCTATCCCGGCTACGACTTCGGCGACTTCCTCCCGCAGGTGGTGAAAGGAACCGCGAGCCACGGCGGCCGGATCGTCGGTGTGCCGTTCGACATTCCGATCTTCATCATGATGTACCGCAAGGACATCCTCGATGAACTCAGGCTTCAGGTGCCGAAGACCATGGCTGAGTATCTCGACACGGTCCGGACCATCGATGCAGCCAAGCGTGGCCAGGGCATCCACGGCACCGTCGGCCAGTGGAAGACAGGCCACTTCTCCCTGCAATGCGATGCCTCGGCGTGGATGTGGGCACACGGCGGCCACCACTTCAACACCGAGAATCGCCCCGACTACGTCACGGAAGGCAATGCGAAGGGGCTGCGCTACATGATGGAACTGGGCCGGCACATGAGCCCGGACGTCCGCCAATGGGACTGGGACGGACAGGCCACCGCGCTTCATCAGGGCCGGGCCGGAATCGTCATCTCCTGGAGCGAGTTCTTTCCGGCCTGCGACGATCCAGACCGCAGCCGCGTCGTTGGCCTGGTGGAGGCGGCCGATTGTCCGGTCGAGGATGCGAAGATGACACCAGACCAGTGCGGCTTCCACGAGACTCCGGGCATCAGCCGGCAGGGCGGATCGTGCCTCGCGCTGAGCAAACACGCCCCGAACGCCGACGCGGCCTGGGTCTTTATGCAGTGGGCCACCAGTGCCGATGTGACCGCCCGGGCCAATGCCGATGGCGCCGACACGCCCATTCGCCGCAGCAACTACACCGATCCTCGCGTGCTGGCCAAGAAGCGGCCGATGCAGGGAACGACCCGCCACTTCGACGTGACGCGGCGAGCGATCGAACACCGCATGGGCACGTCGCCCCACCTGCCCGCCTGGGTGACGCTGGCAGCCGAGGTCAACGCGGCCGAACTAGGCCGGATGACAACCGGGAAGCAGGGCGTGGACGAGACCCTCGAGGCGATCCAGAAAAAGACCGTGGCGTTTCTGGCCAAGCAGTGACCGCGATGTTGTGGGGTCCGCATCGCGGATTCCTCTCGCTTGCGCTTCGGGCTTGCATGGGAGTGGGGCGTTCATCCAAGCCCGGCCCGTCCTCATCCAAGCCCGCAGCGCAAGCAAGGGAATACGCGTCGCCTCCCCATCCCTCGCCGAACCGGAGCAGGACGCCGCTCGTTTCTGCTAGAACAGCTTCGATCCAATGTTGCCTTTCAAAGGAGTCGACCACAATGCTGCATTCCCATCTCATCACCCGCGGCCTTCTGTTCCTCTCGATCGCCTTTGCCTGCGGCAGCGTTGCCCTCGCCCAGTCGGCAACCACCGTCACTCCGGCCCAGGAAGCCGCCATCGAGGCGGGCATCAAGGATCTCTCCTCACAGTGGTCGACCGCATACCTGAAGAATGACACATCGATCCTCGAGCGAATCTGGGCCCCTGATTTCGTCTACGTCGAGCCGTCGGGCCACCGCTTCACGAAGGCGGAGGGGATCGCCGCGCTCAAGACGGCAGGCGAGCGACACACCGTCTCCGAAGCCAGTTCGATCGACGTGCGGGTGTATGGCGGCGGCACGGTGGCCGTCGACATCGGCGACTACAAAGAGGCCGGCAAAGACAAGGACGGCAAGCCCTTCGAACGCGCTTCGCGGTTC
>CAYSPN010000068.1:0-4239 GCA_964432895.1 uncultured Candidatus Kuenenia sp. | reverse complement strand
CGGCGTCTACGCGCTCTATGCGCGGAGCTTCTTCACAGCCGACGCACCACCAGAGGGCGAGGCCGCCGAAGCGATCCGGTGGGCCTTCGACGTGGGTCGGAAGTGCTGGATGAAGCTCGCCCCCCGGCTCACGCAGGGGCAGCTCGCCATCGCGCTGGCCCGGTCGGGCGACAGGCCGACGGCCCTCTCGATCATCGACAGCCTCAGGCAGCGGGCGGTCGATGCCGACGTGAAACCCGGCAGCGAGAAAGAGTCCTGGCAGGGAATGTGGTGGCGTGATCCGCATCCGGGCTGGTGGAGCTGGACGTATGCTCCGATCGCCACGCAGACGATCATGATCGAGGCCTTTGACGAGGTGGCCGGCGACCGCGATGCGGTCGAGGCGCTCAAGGTCTGGCTCCTGTCACAGAAACGGACGAGCCAGTGGCCAGGCTCTCGCGCTACTGCAGATGCAGTCAGCGCGCTGCTCGGCCGCGGCGAAGACCTGCTCGGATCTCAGGACCTGGTGACCGTGACCGTGGGCGGCGAGCGGGTGCAGCCCGGCAAGGTCGAGGCCGGCACCGGGTTCTTCGAGGAACGGTTCACGCGGCGGGAGATTCTTCCGGCGATGGGCGAGATCGTCGTCACGAAGAATGACAAAGGATTGGCCTTCGGCGGCATCCACTGGCAGTATCTCGACGACATCGCCAATGTGCCGGCGGCGGGCCGCGAGGAACTGTCGATCGAGAAGCAGCTGTTCATCAAGCGGATGACGAAGGCGGGGCCGGAACTGGTGCCGGCCGCGAAGGACGGCGTCACGGCGGTCGAGCCGGTTGTCGAATTGGGCGATGAACTGGTCGTGCGGCTGGTGGTGAAGAGCGACCGCGACTACGAGTTCCTGGAACTGCGCGACCATCGGCCGAGCCTCACCGAGCCGGTGGACGTGCTCTCCGGCTGGCGGTGGGGGGATGGTGTGGGCTGGTATGTGGCCGTCCGCGACGCCTCGACGCAGCTCTTCTTCGAGCGGCTGCCCCGGGGCACGCATGTGTTTGAGTATTCGCTCCGGGCGGCCCACCGGGGCACGGCGTCGAGCGGCTTTGCGACGATCCAGAGCCGCTACGCCCCCGAGTTCTCCGCCCATTCGGCGAGCATCCCGGTGGAGGTGAAGTAACGGTTCGATCCAAGCCCGCGCGGATTCCCTCGCTCGCGCGTCGGGCTTGGATGGGAATGGGGTCTCATCCAAGCCCGCTCTTCATCCAAGCCCGCAGCGCAAGCAAGGGAAAGCGGGTTACCACACAGATTGGTATCCTTACCCTCCATGGACATTTTCCCCTCCGGCAACAGCCCCGCCACGTCCCTCCCGAACGAACTCGCCCGCGAGCGGAATCGCGAGGCGGCCGACCGCACGCTGCTGGCATGGATCCGCACGAGCCTGGCCATGATCAGTCTCGGCTTCGGCATCGAGCGGCTGGGCCAGGCGGCCCTTTCCTTCGACGGCCGATTCTCGGGGTTTTCCCCGCTTAAGACCCAGGTGTTCGGGGCATCGTTGATCGTGCTGGGCATGGCCGCGACGCTGGCTGGCATGTGGGAGCACCGTCGCATACTCACCGCGATCAGCAGCGAAGACTACCGCTATGCCGACCGGCCTCCGATCGCCCGCTATATGGGCTGGGCGCTGGTGCTGGTGGGCGCGGCGGCACTCGTGGCGATGCTGGGGATGTAGGGTAAACTCCGGGTCTCTTCCCCCCGCCCTTCGGAACGCCCTGCCATGACCGGCTCTCTTCGCGCGCCCCAAGCCGCCACCGTGGTCGTCCTGCTCACCTGCCTGGCGTATCTCAATTCCTTCGGCGGCGCTTTCGTCTTCGACGATATTGGTGAGATCTATGGCAATCCGGCCATGGAGCAGCTGTTCCCGCCCTGGGAAGCGATGTTCAACGGGCCGAAGGCCCCCGCGCGACCCCTGCCCTATCTGACCTTCGCCATCGACACACACCTCTGGGGGCCGGCTCCCTTCGGCTTTCACGTCACGAACCTGCTGGTGCACGTGATCGCGGCCCTCGCCCTCTTCGACCTTGTGCGGCTCACGCTTTGCTCGCCCAGGCTTCGCGATCGCTGGGCTGAATCCGCCGTGCCCTTGGCGACGGTGATCGCCACGCTCTGGGCCATCCACCCGCTGCAGACGCAGGCCGTCACCTACATCTACCAGCGGATGGAGTCGATGGCGGGCATGTTCTGCCTCTTGTCGCTGGCAGCATTCGCCCGGGCGGCGGCCTCCGACTGGTCGTGGAAGTGGCTCGCCGGGAGCGTGACCGCCTGCGCGGCCGCGATGGCTTCCAAGGAAAACGCCGTCGTGCTGCCGGTGCTCCTCGTCCTCTACGACTGGTTTTTCTCTCCCTCCACCACGTTCGCAGCCTGGCGGGCCGACGTCTGGAGGCGGCGGTGGTATGTCGCAGCCCTGGCACTCACCTGGCTGATCCTCGCGGCGATCCTCGCCTCACAGGCCGGAAAATACCAGGAATTCGGCGACGCCAAGCGGTCGCCGCTCACCTACGCCCTCACGCAGCCTGGCGTGATCCTGCACTACCTGCGGCTCTCGATCTGGCCAGTCGGCCTCTGCTTTGATTACAGCGGCTGGCCCGAGGTGCGTACGGTCACGGCCGCCCAACTGCCGGCCTCCCTTGCCATCGGCGCCCTCGTGGTCCTCACGGCGTTCGGCACCATCCGGCGGTGGCCGCAGGCCTGGCTGGGGGTGCTGTTTCTGGGCACTTTGGCTCCCACGTCGAGCGTGCTGCCGGTCGAGGCTTTCGTCAACGAACACCGCATGTATCTGCCGCTGGCGGCGGTGGTGGCGGCCGTGGTACTGGCAGCAGCGGTGGGCTTTGGCCGAGCGACCCCATGGCTCTCGCAGCGGCTGCCGCACGGGCCACGCGGTGTCGAGCGGCTCGCGTTGGTCGCGACGGGTATTGTCGTCATCGCGCTGCTCCTGGGCACACAGCTTCGGAATCAGCAGTATGCATCCACCGCCCTACTCTGGAACGACGTGCTTGATCACGACCCGGGCAACTATCGGGCACTTTGGAATTTTGCAGACATGATGAATCTGCAGGGCAAGGAAGCGGAGGCCTTCGAACTGGCCGACAAGGCCCTCGAGCGGAAGCCATCCTGTGACATCTACAGCAACCTCGCCGCCCTTCATCTGACGAAGGGCGACTATGACACCGCCGAGCGTTTCTGCCGCCGCGGCCTCGAGCGTCAACTGGCGGTGTTGCCAGCCGACCATCGGGCCGTGCTGGCCACGCAGGGGGATCTGGCCGCCGCCCTGCGGCTGCAGGGCAAAACCGCGGAGGCGGATGACATCTGCTCGACCAACATCGGCGCCATGCGGAGGGTGCTCGGAGAGGACCACACAGTCACGCTGAGCGCGGAGCAGATCATTGCCGAGGGCTTGGCCCAACGCGGCGACTACCAAGACGCCGAAACGCTGGCCCGCAGCGTGCTGGCCCGGGCCCGAAAGGCGAAGGGGCCGACCGACCCGATCGTGATCAACGCCACGGTCGCTCTCGCTCGGGTGCTCGAGACCGCGGGCAGGCCAGCTGATGCCCAGCGGGTCATCCAGGGGGCTCTCGATGCCGTCATCCGAAAAGGCTGATCCAGGCCCAACGACCGACTCCTGCTCGAGGATTTACTCGCTGAGTTTCTGGAACGCGACGGCAGGATCGACGAGTCCGTCGCCGTCCGCCGTCGGGTGGCCGACCTGAACGAGCGTTTCTATGGCAAGCAACACCCGCTGACGGCCTCCGCTCTCAACAAACACGCTCTAGCAACCGCGGCCCAGGCGACGGCCCGCGGCAATCACGCACAGGCGGCCGAGATCTATGCCCGACTTTATGAAACCTACGAGGAAAGTCTCGGGGTGGACCATGCCGAGACGCGAGCCGTGGACGCAAAACTGCAGGCCACACGACAGCGACAGCGGTCCGAACAGCCGGCCCAGCCGTGACCCTGATGCGTTCCTACCGGGGTCGCTATCGAGCTGAACGTTCTTCATGAACGTTTTGAGGTGTTCCATCCAAGCCCTCGTGTAGTGTCCCATCCAAGCCCGCAGCGCAAGCAAGGGTATTCGCCCAGCGTCACCCCACGGGTCAGGCATCGCCGTTTCCCTCGCTCGCGCGTCGGGCTTGCATGGGAAAGGCAGGTGCCCCACCTCTCATTGGCACAGTCGGCAACGAAATAAAAAAACCGCGGCCGGGATTGCTCCCG
>CAYSPN010000067.1:0-3177 GCA_964432895.1 uncultured Candidatus Kuenenia sp. | reverse complement strand
GCTGATGAAGAGGTCGGCCTCCGACTCCGGCACGTCGAGTAGAACCGTCAGCGCCTTCGACTGGAGCGGCAGCGCAAAACCCGACACGATCTCGATCGAATCGCCACTGAGGGCGTCGGCCAGAAGCTGGTCGGTAAGCTCCCCCACCCGCGCGACAAACGTCGGCTGCTTGGCCCGCATAAAAAACGGTTCGACCAGCTTCCGGTAGTCGGTCTGGTCAGGCGGATCGACCTCGATGGGCAGCTGCCGCACGCTGCGGACATTTTCCTCCGACGGGATCGGCACCCGAAACGGTGCGTCGGAACTAAAGGTCTTCCAGTCCTTCGCCGCCCGCCGCACGTCCTCGTGCCGGAGGATCATCGGAATCACTTCCTTGTCGGTCGGCAGGCCGAGCACGCCGTCCGAACGGCGTTGTTCACGGAATGGATCGGGAATGTCGCTCATGACTGGAACTATACAAACTCGCAGGAACACTGTCTCGCATGACGTGCCGTGACCGTCATCGCGGTGATCCCACGATCCTCGCGACGCGGGTCATGAACCACTGCGGCAGGAGCCGCTTGAGCCGCCAGAAGACGCGGCCCCGCAGCGGCAGCACGACGTAGAGCTGCCGGCGGCGGATCGCCCGCAGCGTGGCCTCGGCGACGTCATCGGCGGTGATTCGGGCCTCCGCAAAATAGGCCTTCGCTGTGGCTTTCAGTGCCGGCCGGTGCCAGCGGCCGGCATCGAGCAGATTCGTTGCCACGAAGCCGGGGCAGAGCACCGTCACCCCCACGCCCCGGTGCAGCAACTCCGCATAGAGCGTCTCGGAGAGCGACACGACCGCCGCCTTCGACACGCTGTAGCCGCCCATGGTCGGCGCCGACACGACCGCGGCCATCGAGGCCGTGTTGACAATGTGCGGCCTGTCGGGATTCTCCGCCAGCCAGTCAACGAAGCTGTGGCAGCCGTGGATCACGCCGAAGAGGTTCACGTCGAGGATCCACCGCCAGTCCTCCAATGGAAAGCGGCCCACCTCACCCGCGCCGCTCACGCCGGCATTGTTGACGAGCAGGTCGATCCGCTCCCACTGATCGCGGAGCCGATCGCGAAGGCTCTCCCACTCGGCAGGCAAGGTCACATCGAGCCGCTCTGCCTGGGCCGTGCCACCGGCCTCCTCGACGAGCGACACGGTCTCGAGGGCCCTCGTCTCATCGACATCGCAGACCGCAACATGCCAGCCGTCGCGGGCCAGCCGCACCGCCAGCGCCCGGCCCAGTCCGCTCCCTGCTCCGGTGATCAATGCGTGGCGACGCGAACTCATGCGATTGCCTGCATCGCCCCGTCGATCCGCTCCAGGATCGTGGCGATGATCGCGCGGTCCGAGTCGGGCCGCCGCGGACTGTCGGGGTGCGGCTCGTCGCCAGCGATCAGGGCCCGCAGGTGCAGCGCCTGGGCCATCGAGTGTTTATAGGCAGGCACCGGCCGGCGAAACGCGAAATCGCCAAGCGCCTGCAGGGCGTCGTCAAGCTCGTCGAATCGGCTGTCGCCCTCCGCCCACCAGCGATCACGCTGGGCAAACGCCTCCGGCGCCGCCGTCGAGAGGCCCAGCAGCCAGTCGCTGCCATACCGCACCATGTCGATCGCGAGGTCGTTGCCCGTGAACACGTGAAACTCCGGTCGCACGCGGTTTCGCAGCGCCAGCCGCTCCCACTCGAGCCGGCGCGACAGCGACGAGTGCTTCGCCCCGATGCAGTTGGGAATCTGCAGCATCTCGGCGTAGGCATCGAGCGCGAGCACGCGGCCGCTCGGCAGGAACTCGGTCGAGAGCTCGAAGCCGATGAACGACTCGATGCGGCGGGCCAGCTGGCGATACCGCGCGAGCATGTCGGAATCACTGCCGGCCGTGAGCCCAAACGACGGGAAGATCACCGGCAGCCCGCCGAACGCTTCGATCATCTCGAGTTGCCGGCCATACGCGGACTCGTCGAACGCCGTACCGGGAGCGTCAACCACGCAGGCTCCAGCGACCAGCTCGCCCCCCGGCCCGAGCGTGGTGCGGGCGACGCTCAGCGCCTGCTGCCGCGTGCCGTCGTCGATGAGCTGCACGTAGCCGGTGTCCATGTTGACAGCGGGCGTGATCCCAGCCGCGGCCGTGCGGGCAACGTGCGCGGCAAAGCCGTCCCAGTCGATCCGCCGATCGGCGGTGAAGGGGAGGAGAATGGCGGACATGCCGCGGATGCGCCGCCGCGACCGGACCAGCGTGGCCGGATCGAGGGGATGAGGCAGGCTATTACGTATGTTCATGGGAGCGAAAAAGAAGATGGCAAAAGAGCTGCGTCCCCGCTTTCCTGTGTATGATTTTGGCTGATCACCGCAACCATTGAATGCCACAGCCACTTCCATGTCCAGCCACCAACAGCGGTACCCGCGCGTCGCCCGATTTCGCTCGACGCCCGACCTGCGAGCCCATCTCACCACGCTGCAGTCGCCGATTCCTCTCGACGACGCGGTGCTCTCGGCGGCGGAGGGTTCGCCACTGGCCGCGGCCATCAATCTTGGGCATCGTCGCGCAGGCAACCGCTGGTGCATCCATCCGATGGAGGGCTGGGACGCCACCGACGACGGCCGGCCCACTGACATCCTCCTCCGCCGTTGGCAACGCTTCGGCGAGAGCGGTGCGAAGCTGATCTGGGGAGGCGAGGCGGTGGCGGTCGTGCCTGAGGGCCGCGCCAACCCCAACCAGCTCTGCGGGCCGGTCTGCGGACGCGAGGGATTCGCCACGCTGCTCTCCACCCTCCGTGATGCCCACCGCAAGCGGCATGGCAGCACCGACGACCTCATCGTCGCCCTTCAGCTCACGCATTCAGGGCGATTCTCCAAGCCGACGGCCGCGGGCCGACAGCCGCAGATTGCCTACCACCATCCGCTCCTCGACAGCCGGCATGGGATCGATCCCGCCGATGCGTCGTGCCTGCTGTCGGACGACGACGTGGAGCGGCTCATCGACGCCTACGTGGCCGCGGCCCGCGATGCCGAGGCGGCCGGCTTCGACATGGTCGATCTGAAGGCCTGCCACGGCTATCTCATCCATGAGTTTCTGTCTGCACGCCGCCGGCCCGGGCGGTTTGGCGGCGATTTCGCCGGCCGCACGCGGCTGCTCGTCACGCTCGTCGAGCGGGTCCGCGCGGCCTGCCC
>CAYSPN010000066.1:0-2568 GCA_964432895.1 uncultured Candidatus Kuenenia sp. | reverse complement strand
CCGTTCTCGAGCACCTGCCGGCCGATGAAGCTCGATGCGGTGATGTCGGTGAAGGCGACGATGATGTAGACCAACGCGATCCAGACGAACGCCAGGAACAGGAGATAGCTCCGCCGGCTCATATGGTCACGGACCACCTCGGCGATCGACCGCGCCTTGTGCCGCACCGACGCCACGAGCGCCGCGAAGTCGTGCACGCCGCCGATGAAGATGCTGCCTATCAAGATCCAGATCAGGGCGGGCAGCCAGCCGAAGGCCACGCCTGCGAGGATCGGCCCCACGATCGGCCCGGCCGCGGCGATCGCCGAAAAATGCTGGCCGAGCAGCAGCTGCGGCGGGATCGGTTCGTAGTCGACGTCGTCGCGAAGCGTGACGGCCGGTGTGGCGGCGTTGGCATCGAGCTGGAAGAGCCGGGCCAACAGGCTGCCGTAGACACGGTAGGCAATCGCCAGCACCAGGGCGCTTGGCAGCAAGACATACAACAGACTCATGGCGACCCTATTTCGATGTCGAAGATGGCAAGAACCAGCCGTTCTACTCCTCCATCTTGCCCAAAAAAGGTGCCAGGCACCAAATTGGGGCTTTCGCTTTCGAATCACGTTCGACTCACGCGGGAGCCACCATGGCCGCCACCACAGGCAACACGATCCGGGAAACCCTCGTCATCATCGGCAGTGGGCCGGCCGGCTGGTCGGCCGCCACCTACGCCGCCCGGGCCCAGCTCAAGCCGCTGGTCTTCGAGGGCGCGATCACCGAGAAGAACCGGATGTCGGGCACACTGCCGCTCGGCCAACTCGCCCTCACAAGCGAAGTCGAAAACTATGCCGGCTTCCCGCACGGCAACCTCGGCGCGTTCCTCGACTCCGCCCTGCCGGCCGAACGGCGACAGATGATGGCGCCCCACGCCGGCGAGGGCGTGACCGGCCCTGAACTGATGGAGCTGATGCGGCAGCAGGCGGTCAACATGGGCACCCGGATCATCACCGATGACATCCTCAAAGTCGACTTTTCGAAGCGGCCCTTCAAGCTCTATCCCTCCGAAGGCGGCGTGGTGGAGGCGCAGTGCGTGATCGTGGCCACGGGCGCCAGTGCCAACTGGCTTGGTCTGCCGAGCGAGGAGAAGTTCAAGAACCGTGGCGTGAGTGCCTGTGCCGTTTGCGACGGTGCCCTGCCCCGCTTCCGCAACAAGCCGATCGTGGTCGTCGGCGGTGGCGACTCAGCCGTCGAGGAGGCGACCTATCTCACGAAGTTTGCCAGCAAGGTGCATCTCGTGCATCGCCGCGATGAGTTGCGTGCCTCGAAGATCATGGCCCAGCGGGCCCACGACGACCCGAAGATCGAGATCCACTTCAACACAGGGCTCGCCGAGGTGCTTGGCGACGACGCCAAGGGCGTGACGGGCGTGCGGCTGGCGAGCACGGTCGACGCCGGCAAGGAGACGACGCTCGAGGCGACGGGTGTTTTCCTCGCGATCGGCCACACGCCCAACACGGCGTTCCTCGACGGCCAGTTGGAACTCAATCCCAAGAAATACATCGTCTGGACGAAGCACTTCCGCACGGAGACGAGCGTGGAGGGAGTCTTCGCGGCGGGCGATGTGGCCGACGACTACTACCGTCAGGCGATCTCGGCCGCCGGTACCGGCTGCATGTCGGCCCTCGACGCCGAACGCTGGCTGGCAGGGCAGGGAATTCACTAGCCTTACGAAAAACATGACATCGTGTCGCCCCGGCGGGCGGATACCTGTCCCGATGGATCCGTGAGGGGCTGCCCATGTCCCGGGAGCCGGCGTTGCTGACCAGCGCAGGCAGGATGCCGGAGCGCAGTCAGCATCGAGTGAGCGGAGGGCAGGATGCCCAAAGCGAACGTCCGGCGACGGGGCGTGGGCAGCCCCGAAACTTCGCGCGACATGCAGATCCCGTCGCTTGCGCTCAGGGCTTTTATGGGACGCGGAGGGTCTCCGCCTTGCGGACCAGGTCGAGAAACTCTGCGCGGTAGCCCCCACGATCCGGCCCGAGCGCACCCGCGGCGATCTTCGCCACCAGCGGCAGTGTGGCCTCCCCCTTGTATTCGCTGTTGCGAAGCACCATTCCGAAGGCTGCCACGGCACCGGCGAACCGGAGATCGGCAGAAGCCTGTTCGAAAGCGCCGCCACGATCGACGAGCGGCACTTCATCGAGCGTGCTCGCATCGCCTTCTGGCTTCTTCCACCGAAGCTTCACCGTGAGCAGCTCCCGGCTCGTTTCGCCATCGACGAGCGTGGCATCAGGGGCAGGCTTGGGCTTCGCCGGCTGATACTTGAGCGGCTCCGCCCCGGTCGACCCTTCGCCACCGTCGCCTACCAGCTTGATCTCGTAGAGGGCCGTGACGCTGTGCCCGGCCCCGATCTCGCCGGCATCCTTTCTGTCGTTGCGGAAATCCTCGGCCGCCATGATCCGGTTCTCGTAGCCGAGCAACCGGTAGGAGGCAACCTGCGCCGGGTTGAACTCCACCTGGATCTTCACGTCCTTCGCGATCGTGATCGTGCTCCCGGTGAGCTGCTCGACGAGCACCTTCCGCGCCTCGCGG
>CAYSPN010000065.1:0-2849 GCA_964432895.1 uncultured Candidatus Kuenenia sp. | reverse complement strand
GACGCCCACGATGCCATGCACCTCGGCGACCACCACCAGCGCCAGGCAGTCGGCCTGCGACTGCTCGAGCAACGCTGCCGCCAGTTCGTCGAACCGCACGGCCGGCTCGTCGTCGGCCGGCTCGAATCCGGCCCGCCCGCGCGGCAAGCCCTCCCACATCAGGCCCGACGCCAGCCGCACGGTAGGCACGAGGCTTCCCTCGCCCAGGCTATAGTCGACCGCCGCGAAGGGCTGCGGTGCTCGATGGAACACCGCGCCGCAGGCCGCCAGCATCTCACCCGCGATTCGGGCGAGCGAGTCATCGGCGAGGCCGGCCAGCCCGAGGCCGAAGGCATGACGCGGCACAGGCCGTGGCGGCGTCTCGACCAGTTGGCCCAGCAGGACGGCGTCGGGCGGTCCGACGACTTCTCCCTCAAGACGACCGCTGCCGGGCGGCTCCAGGCCGACCAAGAGAATCCTGCCCTCGCGGACATCAGACGGCGCATTGCCAGTCGCGGCCGCAGAAGTATCGCCCGACGGGGCCGGGCCGCGGCCGCCCGCTCCCGAAGACTCTTGAGGCTGCGACTCTCGAGGCTGCGGCTCCCTGAGCATCGGGGCCAGTCGCGTCAGTTCGAGCACGCGGGCCACCGGTTCGCTGGCTGCGCCGATCAGACACCGCGCACCGGCGGTCTTGGCGGCGCGATGGACATTGAAGAGCACGCGGATCCCGGCGGAACTCAGGAAGCTCACGTCCGTGCAGTCGAGCCGGATGGCGTGGTGCCCGCGGCGGAGTTCCTCCGCGACGGCATGCTCCAGTTCCGCCCCCGACTCCGCATCGATGCGGCCCCTCACGATCAGTTCCACGGCCACATCACCTGACCCGGCCAGGGGAGTGCCGCTCGCTCGCCGCTCGATGCTGATATCCATGAGCAGTCCGTGCACAGCGACGAGGAATGAGTGGTGGATGGGGGTTCAGAAAACCGCCGCACACTTATATCACACCCGGCAGTGACCACTTGTTTGCTTTCGGCGACCCTGGGCTCAACCGATCCCAAGCGGGTGGCATTTGCGGATGTGCCGTCGACGGCACTATTCTTGTGGCGTTGTCATGATGATCCACGCCGTCGATGGCGAGAGACTGATGGACCAGGCCAATACTCCGCACGAATCAGGCGTTCGCGCGGAGTTCCTCGATTTTCGCGACCGGACGCATGGCGATCTGCGGCTCGATGAGGTGCCGGCGCAGGTGGCAGACGGCCGCTTCGTCTGGATCGACGTCGATCGTGGAGAGGCCCTCCCGTCGGCGGTGTTGAACGTGCTCCCGGCCGACATCGTTCGCAGCATCGGACTCGCCGACGTCCGATTCGTATCCGAACCCCACCCGGCGACGGTGTCGTCGCTGCGTCGGACCGATCGTCTCCTCCACATCATCATGGTGTCCCCCCGGCCCGGAGATGACGACTGCCAGGAAGTCCTCGAGACGTTGGTGGGCGAGTGCTTCCTGATCACGGTTCATCGCGGGGCGAACGCCGTGCTCGCGGGCGTCCGAAGCGGCTACGTGCATGACTTCGAGCACCACGCTTCAAGCCCCAGCTTTCTTCTCTATGAAATCTGCAACAAACAGGTGGAGATGCTTCTGGCGACCCACGGCAAGATCGATGAGGCCGTGGAACGCACCCGGCAGGCTCTCCGCCATTCGACCGACGAGGCCGCGCTCGAATCACTGGGGCGAGTGAGCGACCGCCTGCTCTCGCTTCGCAAACAGATCTTGCCCACCCGGCGCGTGTTCGAGGAACTCGTGGCCCGAAAAACGACCCTCGTCAGCGATGCGACCCTCGGCTTCATCGGCGGAATGATTGAGACACTCGAACGTCTCCTCGCCGACATCGCCGCCGATCGGGAGATCCTCGAGACGTCGCTGCAGCACTCGCTCACCGTCATGAGCCACCGCACGAACCAGACGATGAACCGGCTGGCGGTCGTGAGCACGATCTTCCTGCCGCTCACGTTTCTCTGCGGCGTCTACGGCATGAACTTCGAGATTATGCCCGAGATTCAGTGGGCTCATGGCTACATCTACTTCTGGATTCTCTCCGCGGTGATCACCGCCACGCTTGTCATCGTGCTCAGGCGGGCCCGGCTGCTGTAGCACCTCTGCCCACAAGACGTCAGGAAAGACCGATCATGGACATCGTCTGGATTCTGCTGGCCACGGGGGCCGGTGGCTGCATCGCGCTCCAGGCGGCGGCCAACGGCTCGTTGCGGACCAACCTCGCCGATGCTCGCTATGCGGCCTTTTTCTCGATCTGCGGCACGATCGTGACGGCCGTGGTCGTGATGCTGGTGCTTCGGCCAAGCCCTCCGGCGGTCACAGCCATGCGGGCGGCGCCGTGGTGGAATTGGATCGGCGGTCCGCTGGGCGCGTTGATCGTGCTGGCCGGCGCCGCGCTCGCCCCCAGGCTCGGTGCCGCGGCCTTCATCGCGGCGGTGGTGGCCGGTCAGTTGATCTGCTCGCTCGCGCTCGACCACTTCGGCCTGATGAACCTGCCACAGCAGGGCCTCACCGTAGGCAGAATCATCGGCGCGACGCTAGTTTTCGCCGGCGTCCTGCTCGTGAAATACTGGTAGCGCGGGACTGGGCTCAGGGACAGTTCGGGGCTGCCCATGCCCCGTCGCCGGACGTTCGCTACGTCGACCAATCCGCCGAGGCGGATCGGTGCCCGCTGCCCTTCGCTCACTCGATGCTGACTGCGCTCCGGCATCCTGCCTGCGCTGGTCAGCAACGCCGGCTCTCGAGACGTGGGCAGCCCCTCACGGATTCCGCAAGGCACACGGCGCTACAGCGCCAGGCCCGGAGGGCCGGGTAAGCA
>CAYSPN010000064.1:0-5822 GCA_964432895.1 uncultured Candidatus Kuenenia sp. | reverse complement strand
CGAGGAGGCGGGGCCCGATCACAGCAAGAGTTTTCACGTGTCGGCGCAGATCGGCCAGCGGCGGTATCCGCCCGCGTGGGGCCGCAATAAGAAGGAGGCGGAACAGCGAGCCGCCTCCAACGCGCTCTCCGAACTGCAGCTTGAGTCAGCCGCCCGGGGCTCGGCCGGAGCATAGGCCGTGCCCTGCTTGGACAGTGTCATCGCCCGTTGTCAATGTTTATGCGTCTGGTGGCTCGGCGTTTTCGAGCATTCGGATGATGTGCCTGGCCAACTGCTCTTTGATCTCGCGATGCCGCGGCACAGGCTGCGAAACGCCAGTGGCAGGGTTTCTGTACCAATCGTGCTTGCCACCGTGTCGCACCAGAACACACCCCGCGTCGGCCAGCGTCTTCAGCAGATCCGTCCGCTTCACGGCACGATCAGCTCCTCGACCTTACGGATTCCCGGGACCTCGCCTCCGATCAGGTCGGCGTAGAGTTCCCGCAGATGATCCCTCAAGTCGTCGAGGGTTTCGCCTTGCGTCCAGTAGTCGGGGTAGTCCTGGAAGTACCCGAGCCACCCCCCGTCCTGCTCCCAGACGATGATCTTGACCGAAGACATCGATGCTTTCCTCGTCACGATGTGATGCCTGAATCTGCCGCCCGTGCAATCCGACCTTCGCACAAGCCGCAGAATCCCGGCCAACAAGAGGCGGGATCCACGTGCTACTCGCCGGAGTGTACTCCTGTGCACATTCTTTTTCAACCGGCCGCGATTCGTATCGATCGCCGTCGGTGGTCATGCGGCCGTGACGGCGGGCAGTTCGTGCTTGCGGATCTTGTTGCCGGCCGGGTCGGTGATCAGGCCTCCGAAGCAGAGACACGCATGCGTGGGCGGCTCGAGCATGCCCGCCCCTGCCTGCTGTGCAGTGAACACATAGGCATACTCGAGCCGATTCGTGCCGTTCCCGCCGCTCCACCGCGCCATCAAGTCCTGACCGCGAAACCTGAACTCGATGCCGGGCACGGTGCCATGAACCGCCGACACGTGCATCGGCTTTGCGAACTCGAGCACCCAGACCACTCGCTGGCCAGCCGCCGCGACGAATCGGCCGGACGGTGGCCCCTCGATCCGCACGACCCGCTCGTCGCGCGCCGCGTCGAGGTCAAACTCGATCGCGACAGGCGAAGAAGCGTTGCCGGCCACGTCCACCTGGCGGACACGCCACCGGTTCAAGCCCGGCTGCGGTGTGTAGCCGCCCCAGACCGCTGTTGTCGGATGCCACGAGCCGCCGTCGTGGCTGTACTGCAGCGTCGCATCTTTTTCCTGGCCCGAAACGGCCAGAGTCCCATTCGACGTGATCCGGTCTGTGGTCGACGCACCGGTATCCTGCCGGAGTGCCACCCGTAGCGGAGCGGCCGAGCGATCGAGGCGAAACGTGAGCGTTGGTCCCACGGACGTCGTCCTGCCGGCGGCGTCGACCACCCTCGCGGCCACTCGATAGGTGCCGCCTCCCCCGACGCCCACCGGCACGAAGCGGCGTGCATCGGTCATCACGGCGGTGCGGAAGTCATATCCGTTGACGCAATATTCGACCCGCTGTCCCGCCGCCAACGGACGACCGATGGAAAGCGTGGCGTCCGAGGTGATGCGGTCGTTCGCGTTGCGGCCGGTGTCGCGGGCCAGTGAGAGTGAGAGGCCGACCGCGCACACACGCCGTGGCTCCATGGCTTCGATGGAAAGCGCGAGCGACTTCCGCGTCGTCGCGCGTTCACGGCCCCTGTCGTGTTGCATGGCACCTCCCCATCGCCAACCCCCCCACGAAGCGGGGTGGCTCTCGAGGGGAATCGGCATTTGAGGTCAGCGGCACCATGTTTGCGTGGGGGGCGCCACCCAGTTTGCCCAGACGGCATGCTGGTGCTGGAAGTCAATCGTCACACGTGGACTTCACGCGATGATGTCGTTGGTCGGCGTGCCGTGGCCGATCGCCAGCCGCGTGCGGCCCGTGCCACCGGCGAGGGTACGATGGAGAAAGGCCGTCCCTCAGAGCCTGCCGAGTCCAGAGTCCAGGGTGTCGATGTTTGCGAGACCTTCAGCACCGGTGACAGTGATCATCGTCAATTTCAATGGCGGGGAGCACCTGCTGCGATGTTTGTGCTGCCTCGCGGAGCAGGACACGCCGCCTGAGCGGATCGTGCTGATCGACAACTGCAGCACCGATGGGTCGGCGGCCGCTGCCCGGGAGTGGGTAGCGCGGGATGGGCGGTTGATGGCGAGGCTCGAGCAGATCGATTCCGCCGTCAACGCCGGGTTTGCGGCGGCCAACAACCGTGCCGTCGAAAGCTGCACGACCGAATTCGTGGCCCTGCTCAATCCCGACGCCTTTCCCGATCGCGGCTGGCTCACGGCGCTCGTGGCTGCTGCGCGAAAGCATCCAGAGGCGGCTTCGTTCGGATCATGGCAGCGGCTCGACGGTCGGCCCGGCCTGCTCGACGGCGTGGGGGACGTCTATCACATCAGCGGCGTCGCCTGGCGGGACGGCCATGAAAAAACGCATGGTGACTGCTACGAGCCAGACGGAGAGATCTTCTCGGCGTGTGCCGCGGCGGCGCTGTATCGGCGACAGGCGTTCCTCGAGGTGGGAGGCTTCGACGAGGACTTTTTCTGTTACTTCGAGGACGTCGATCTGGGCTTCCGTCTGCGGTTGGCGGGATATGCCGCGCGGGCGGTGGCTGCCGCGGGCGTGTCGCACGTGAGCGCGGCGTCAACGGGTGGTTCACGGAGCAGTTTCGCGGTCTACCACGGGCATCGCAATCTCGTCTGGTGCTTCGTGAAGAACATGCCCTTCCCGCTGGTGCTCTTGCTCATGCCCGGGCACATCGCCCTGCTGTTTTACGATCTGGCTTTGTTCACGCTGCGGGGCTGCGGGGCTGCGGTCGTGGCGGCCAAGTGGCATGCGATCGTGGGCCTGCCGAAATTCCTCGGCAAGCGTCGGGCCGTGCAGGCCACGCGTCGGGCCACCTGCCGCGATATCTGGCGGATCATGGACCATCGCTGCTGGCCGAAGAGCCGGCGACGAATCACCTCAGCCGAGTAAGTTCTGGCTGCGTGAAGCGAGAACGCCTCGGCGAAAGGCGGCGGCCCACGCCAGATTCCCCGCCAGGCAGAGCGGCAGGAGCCGCAGAAAGGCCGGGAGATACGTTCTTCTTTTGCTGCTGCGCAGCAGACGGACGAAGATCACTGGTAGGACGACGGCGGGGGTCAGGAAGGTCAGAATAGGAAGCCATAAAAAAAGCCGCGATCTGGGACGCATCATGATCAACTGGTCGGCGGCGGAGGCGGCTCCCATCTTTGCGTTGTAGCGGAAGAACTCCTGTCTGCCCTCACGGTTGCGGTGCAGCACCTCCACTCTGGGGTCGTAGACCAGTTCAACGCCCCGCTGCCGCAACTGATGTGACAGCAGCACGTCTTCACCGAGCGTCTGATCAGGGAAAGCGGCGTCGCGGAGCAGGTCGGCCCGATAGGCGGAATTACTGCCGAGCAGAAAATTCCGATTGCGTTGCGGCGGTTCGTTGCGGGGAAAGTGCCGGAAAAATTCCAGGAAATAGACGCCGCAGCCGGTCAGGCATTCAGGATTGAGAATACCGAGCGATCCCCCAGCGGCTCCGGTGGCAGGATCTGCGAAGTGCTTTTCCAGGGCGGCGATCCAGTCGTGGGGCACCACGCAATCCTGGTCGACGAAAAACACGATTCTTCCCCGTGCCATCGCGACGCCGCGATTGCGGGCGGCGCCCGCCGAGAGCCGGGTGGGCGACAGGACGAGTTTCACGTCCGGGAACTGCTTGCGGACGATCTCGCCGCAGCGGTCGCCCGAACTGTCGACGACGACGATCTCCGCACGACGCCCCTCCGTGGCCCGCAGCACCGATGCCGGGCAGGCAGCGATCGTGGCGGCGCCGTGATAGGCCGGAATGACAACGGAGATGTCGACGGGGTCGTCCGTGGTGGCGGCCAGTTCGGAAGGCTGCGGGGAGGTTGTCATGGCACCTGCTGGCTTCCCGCCCGGAGGCATACCTGACGGTAGAGTTCCAGATCGCCCGCGATCAGTTCGCGAATCTGGTCGGCGAAGGGGGCCAGTTGATCGTTGATTGCGGTCGAGCCGACGTTCTCTCGCCGGTCGCAATTGGTTCGCGACGGGAACTGCAGTTCAGCGGCGACGCGAGCGATGAATTGCGGAAATCGCTCCTGGATGCCGACGATCTTCACTCGCTCGAGGTTCTGCAGAGCCTTGTCAACGAGGGACTCGGAATACTCGACGGTCCAATCGGCGGACGGGCGCGGTGCCAAGAAACGAATCTGCTGATTGAGTATTTGGTTGGTAACAAGCCTGGAGTCGTTCAAAAACTTTTCCGGCGGAATGTCATAGAAACGCCAGAAGTGCCCGATAACCGACGCCGACCTGGCGAAGGGGTCTCGCAGGCAGGTGATGATCGTTCGATCCGGGAACAGTTCTAGCAGATCGGGGAGGGTGTAGTGTCCCATGACGAACCGTCGTTGGGTGACCAACGCCCGTTGGTCTTTCATGGCATCGAACGAAACATATTCTCCCTTGGTCGCACGCAGATCATCCTCCGAGGGGTAGATATCTTCCGGGAATGCTTGACTCAGAATCGTGCGGAGCGTTGTGCCTGCGGTCTTGGGTATGTGCAGAATTGCATAGCGTTGCGGTGCGGATGTGCCTTCGCTGTGCACCGCCGGGATGGGGGCCGCCGCCGCGGCCTCCGGCGTGGATGAAGACGAGGATACGTCTTCGTGAAGCCAGGTCTTCTTGCGCTGCGGCGGAAACGCCAGGCTGTAATCGACGGCCACTCTGTGAAAATTGGGTCCATAGTGGGGGTCGCTGTCAATCTGCCTGCCCCACGTGCGCTTCATGTGGGCGATGTCGCGTTTGAAGCGTTCGATGGCCTCGGGCCTGAGGTCCGATCCGCGGGAGATCGATTCCAGGTGTGTCAGTTCGGACTGTGGAGTGCAGATGATCTGGTAGCCACGCTGGCCCACCTTCAGGCAGAGGTCGACGTCGTTGAAGGCCACCGGCAGGTGTTTCTCGTCGAACCCTCCGACCTCGTCGAAGACCGTCCGACGCATCGCCAGACAGGCCGCCGTGACGGCGGACATGTTGCGGGCGATTCGAAGATGGTTGAGATGGCCGGGGGCATCAGCCGCCGCCCGTTCGTAGACATGGCCCGCCACCGGCTCGATCGCCCCCACCCCCAGGATGACGCCGGCGTGCTGGACCGTGCCATTTTCATAGAGCAGCCTGGCCCCCACCGCCCCCACCTCGGGCCGCACTGCCTGGGCGACCATGTTGGTGAGCCAGTCGGCGTGGCGGACCAGGACGTCGTTATTGAGCAGGAGCAGGATCTCGCCCCGCGACTGGGCGATCGCCTTGTTGTTGATCGCCGAGTAATTGAAGGGGCCAGGGCAGGGCAGGATCCGCACCCTCGGGTCGGAAGCGAGGCGGTCGAAGAGGCGGAACGTCGCCGGTTCGCAGCTGTCGTTGTCGGCGACAATCACCTCGAGGGCGGGATAATCGGTGGCCACCAACAGTCCGCCGAGGCATTTGCCCAGGACATCGGCCCGGTCGCGGGTGGGAATGATCACCGACACCAGTGGAGCCGGGCTGGGGACCGTCCGGCGGACTTCCAGCCATCCGGGGGCGCCGGGCAGCGCAGCCACGGTGGCACCGGACTGACCGGTGCGCGTCAGATGCTCAGTGACCACCTGCAAAGCGGAGTCGTGGTCGAGACTATCTGCGACGGGGGTATCGGTTTTCCGGCGGGAAT
>CAYSPN010000063.1:0-3736 GCA_964432895.1 uncultured Candidatus Kuenenia sp. | reverse complement strand
CGTCAGTCCCAACCGATCGTGCGCCGCGACGAACGCCGTGGCGATCAGCAGTGCAACCGCGCCACCTGCATAGCCTGCGGCGAAGCCGCCGGCGGAGAGCCGATCGGCCGCCCGACCCGAGGCGATCCGGGGCAGCAGGCTGCCAGTGAAAATCGCCGCCATGTCGAAGCCGACGACGGCGATGATGATGCTCGCGGCCACCGCCAGCCGTGCCATGGGCGGCACGCCGCCGAGCGCGAGCAACGCCAGGCTGCCTGCGGCCACGCTCGCGATCAGGGCCGTCTTATGCCGTCGCGTGCGATCAGCCCAGGCCGACAGGAAGGGAGCGGCTGCAGCGGAGACGAGCATCGCTACCGCCATCGTCCAGGCCCAGACGACGCCGCCGGAGAGGCCCCACGCCTCGTCGGCAAACACGACACGTTCGACATAGGCCACGATGAGCGTGATCTGCATCGTGGAGAAGGCGCTAGCCGCCCAATCGAGCAATACCCACGCGACGACGGCGAACCGCGAGGCCGCGGCGGTTGCGTCGTGATGGCCCAAACGCGGATCCACGTCAGCCGTACAGATCGATCGCCTGGACGATCTCGTCGAGCCGGTTGCTCACGCTCACGGCTCGGTTGGCGAAGCTGGCCCGGCTCACGCCCCGGCTGCCGAGCACCTCGTTGAAAAGCTTCTGATCGGTGGTGTGGTAGGCCACCGTCGCCGTCGGATCCTTGAGCTGGTGGCCCGTGAGGATGCAGACCACCCGCTCATCCCGTCCGATGACACCCTCCGCCACGAGCTGGCGGGCTCCGGCAACACTCGCGGCGCTCGCCGGCTCGCAGCCGAGCCCACCAGCGCCCACCTGGGCCTTGGCGTCGAGAATCTCCTGCTCCGACACCTCGCGGACCACGCCGTCGCAGACCTCCAGCGCCCGCAGGCACTTGTTGAGGTTCACGGGGCGGTTGATCTCGATGGCGCTCGCGATCGTGTCGGCCCGCTTCTTGTCGCGGTCGAGTTCGTCGTAGTAGTGGCAGGCGGGCGAGAGATCGGCCCGGCCGCCTTCCCAGCGGAGGCCCCGGTTGTGATAGAGCTCGTAGAGCGTGTTGGCGCCAGCGGCGTTGATCACGGCCAGCCGGGGCACGCGGTCGATCAGCCCCAGCTTCCGCAGCTCGGCGAAGGCCTTGCCGAAGGCACTCGAGTTGCCGAGGTTGCCGCCGGGAACGACGATCCAGTCGGGGACTTCCCAGCCCATCGACTCGAGCACCCGATACATGATCGTCTTCTGACCTTCGAGCCGGAATGGGTTGACGCTGTTGACGAGATAGATGCCCAACTTCCCGGCCACTTCCTTGACGCGGGCCATGGCGTCGTCGAAGTCTCCCGCGATCTGGATCGTCAGCGCACCATAGTCGAGGGCCTGCGAGAGCTTGCCGTAGGAGATCTTTCCGGAGCCGATGAAGATGATCCCTCGCATCAGGCGAGTGACGGCGCAGTAGACGGCCAGCGAGGCGCTCGTGTTACCCGTCGATGCACAGGCGGCGCGACGGGCCCCGATCATGCGAGCATGCGTGAAGGCCGCCGACATCCCGTTGTCTTTGAAGGAGCCCGACGGATTAAGGCCTTCGTATTCGAGAAACAGCCGGCCTGGATTCATGCCGATGTAGGCACCCACTCCATCGGACGCGGCCAGCAGTGTCTGCCCCTCACCGATCGTCACCACCGATTCCCGCGGCGCGTAGGGGAGCAGTTCATGAAAGCGCCAGACGCCGCTGTAGGCGAGTGGGTCGCTCCGCCGCATCCACTTCCGTTCGAAGACCTCGAACGAAGTGGGCGGACGGATCCGCTCCCAGTCGTACTCCACGTCGAGCAGGTTGCCGCAGGAAGGGCAGGAGGTCAGCACCTCATCGACCGAAAACGTGGCGCCGCAGGCAGGCGAGATGCACTGCTGAAACGCGAGATCGGTGCGAGAGGCTACAGCCACGGCGGGGAACTCCCTGAAAACCAAAAAGTCTCTGGAACCCAGACCCTTACGCACATTGTCGGCATAGGCATGCCGGCGGCTGTGGGAAGAGTTTCACCGGCGGGTCGGCATGGTAGCCTATGCCCGCCGGCCCCAAGCCTAGGTCAAGGTTTTCCGACCAGCAAGAGTTTTCGGGGGAGTCGGCAGGGCGGCCGACTGGACCGCTGCCACCACAGAACGGCCGCCAGGCCTGCCAGTTTGACAGCCCCTGGCCTTATGAGTTAGCCTACGTAGCTTGTCTGAGTGGGAGGCCGGTTCCGGGCTACAGGCGGCACAGGACGGCTCCATTCGAAGAGAGCGAGGTATAGCCTCATGAAGTCGGCGGAAACCAAGGCATTGAAGGCAACGCTCCAGGCCATGCGGGCCCGGCTGCGCGGCGATGTCACGACAATGGCTGATGCGGCCCTCAGAAAAACCCGCTCCGAGTCGAGCGGCGACCTTTCGAGCATGCCGATCCACATGGCCGACATCGGCTCAGACGCCTACGAGCAGGAATTCACACTCACCCTGATGGCGACCGAGGAAGACACGCTTGACCTCGTCGAACAGGCCCTCGAGAGAATCCGCACCCGACGCTACGGCACCTGCGAGGAGTGTGGCGGCGTGATCGCCAAGAAGCGGCTGGAGGCGATTCCGTTTGCCCCGACCTGCATCCGTTGCGCCGAGAAACTGGAGAACGGCGGGTTTGGCGGCGGCTCGGCCGGTCGGCCGCGGCAGCCTCGCTAACTGGTCAGCTGGTTGCATGCCCCACCACCGCGGCTGGTTCACGTTCGTCGCTATCGCGGCCATCTCCGCGGTCGTTGACCTGGCCACGAAGTCGTCGATTTTTGCGCGGCTCGGCATGCCCGGCGAACGCCCTGGCATCGTGCTGGTGCCCGGCATGCTGTCACTCGAGACCAATCTCAACGAAGGTGCCCTCTTCGGCATGGGCCAGGGGCTCGGCGCCGTGTTCGCCGCCGTCTCGCTCTGCGCCATCGGCGGCATTCTCTGGATGGTGTCGCGGCCGGCCACACGGGCCGACCGCTGGCTGCTCATGGCCCTCGCCCTGATCACCGGCGGCATCATCGGCAACCTCTACGACCGGGTCGGCCTGCCGGGACTTACCTGGCACGCGCCGCTGGAGCGACAGGGCGAAGCGGTGCTGGCGGTCCGCGACTGGATCCACTTCAAGCTCGAGGGAGTCATCGACTGGCCGATCTTCAACCTCGCCGATTCCTGGCTGGTGATCGGAGCCGGCCTGATGCTGCTGCTCTCGCTGCGTCCCCAGCCAGCCGTCGACGGAGAGCCTGCACCATGACGAGCACGCCCAGCATGAGCGGCACGCCCCAGCCGCTCCATCCGCTGCTTGCGGGCGACGTATCGCAGAGGCTCGAGACGGCGCTCGCCGCAGTGCGTCTGGCCACGCCAACGACGCTTCGCTGGTTCAACGCGGCCGATCTCGCCGTCATCGAGAAGGACGACCGCTCACCGGTTACGGAGGCCGACCGCACCGCCGAGGCGATGCTCCGCAGCCACCTGCTGGCCGCCTTTCCGCACGACGCGTTTCTCGGCGAGGAAACAGGCGTGTCGGACGGCACGTCGGGCTTCGAGTGGGTGGTCGATCCGATCGACGGCACAAAGTCGTTCATTCGAGGCGTGCCGCTCTACGCGATGCTCGTGGGCTGTCGGCACGAGGGCAGGGGAGTGGTCGGCGTGATCGCGATCCCGGCGCTCGATGAACTGGTCTATGCA
>CAYSPN010000062.1:0-13585 GCA_964432895.1 uncultured Candidatus Kuenenia sp. | reverse complement strand
GAGCAGGAGATCGACCCCGCCTTCGTCGCGGCGGTGCTCAAGCAGTCCACCGCCGGCTCACGGGATGTCTCCATTCTTTACACGCCGCTGCACGGCGTGGGTGCGAGTGCCGTCGTGCCGGTGCTCAAGGGCGCCGGCTTCAAGCAGCTGCGGCTCTACGGCCCGCAGGAGATGCCCGATGGTGATTTCCCAAACGTGCCCGGCCATGTGGCCAACCCCGAGAATCCGGCGGTGCTGGAGGGGGCCATCGCCGAGGCGAAGGCCCGCGGCGACGACTTGGTAATGGCAAGCGATCCCGACTGCGACCGGCTTGGCGCAGCCGCACCGCTCACTATGGCAGCTGGCAGCGCGTGGCAGACATTCACGGGCAACCAGCTTGCGGCCCTGCTCGTCGACTGGGTGCTCTCCAGCCGCAAGCGGCTGGGCGTGCTCAAGGCCACCGACCACGTGATCACCACGCTCGTGACCACCGGTATTGTGCGACGCATCGCAGATGCCTCCCTTGCGACGACCGTCGACACGCTGCAGGTCGGCTTCAAGTGGATCGGCCAGGCGATCGACCAGACCGGCCCCGAGCATTTCGTGTTTGGCTGCGAGGAGTCGCACGGCTACCTCGCCGGCACACACGTTCGCGACAAGGATGCGAGTGTGGCCTCGCTGCTGCTGGCCGAACTGACGGCGTCGCTCAAGTCGCAGGGGAAAACGCTGCACGAGCAGCTCGACGCGATCTTCTGCACGCACGGCTGCCACCTGGAGCGACAGGTGGCGATCACGCTGCCGGGGGCCGCGGGCATGGATCGCATGCGGGAGATCATGGCGACCCTGCGATCGAAGCCGCCAGCGGCGCTCGGCGGGCTGCCGGTGGCCCGGGTCCGCGACTACGGCAGTCTCACCAGCTCGACGCCCGGCGCAGCGGTCGTTCCCTTCGCCGGGGCGAAGGGCGACCTCGTGATGTTCGACCTGGCCGACCCGGCCGCACCGACGCCGAGACTGACGGCAGCAGACGTCGCCGCGGGCCACTTTCCGGCACTGGCCAACTGCGTGGCGGCCCGTCCCTCGGGCACGGAGCCGAAGATCAAGTTCTACCTGTTCGCTGCGGCGGCCCCATGCAGCCACACGCAACTCGCCGCCACGAAGTCGGTGCTCACGCAGCGGCTCGACGCATTGGAACGCGACCTACGATCGCTCGCTGGCGTGTGAAATATCCGGAAATGACCGCCGGATTCCCTCGCTTGCGCTTCGGGCTTGTATGGAACCTGAATCATCCGTGAGGGGCTGCCCGTGCCTCGAGAGCCGGCGTTGCTGACCAGCGCAGGCAGGATGCCGAAGCGCCGTCAGCATCGAGTGAGCGGAGGCCATGGATGGCCGCAGCGAACGTCCGGCGACGGGGCATGGGCAGCCCCGAACCGTAATACACGCCGAGCACGGGCCATCGTGGCCGTCGCGGCTTGGCGGGCCTCCGCCCGCTGGTGCTAACCAGGCCCTCCGGCCCTGGCGCTATGGACACCGAACCGGCGGGCGGCGTCCCGGCGGCTAGAATGAGGCCGTGAGCGACCACGAACCACCCGACGCCGACGAATCCACGCCCGCCGACACCGACCAGACGGCGTCCACCGGCGATCGGGCCGCAGCCGCGCAGAAGGTCAAAACGTTTCCGCAGACGCCGGGCGTCTATCTGATGAAAGATGCCGCCGGCCGCGTGATCTACGTCGGCAAGGCGAAGAATCTGCGGGCCCGGGCTTCGAGCTACTTTCTCAAAGCCGCCGAGCAGGACCGCCGCACCGCCGATCTCGTGCAGGAGATCCGCGACATCGATTATCTCGAGGCCGACAGCGAGGTCGATGCTCTGCTGCTCGAGAGCCGGCTCGTCAAAGACGTGCAGCCGCGGTTCAACTCCGACCTCAAAGACGACAAGACCTTCCCGTATCTGCAGATCACGACCCACGAGGATTACCCGCGGGTCGAGTTCACCCGCACGCCGCGGCAGAAGGGCGTGAAGCTCTACGGACCGTTCACGAGCGCGGGCAGTCTCCGCGGGGCGATCGTGGTGCTGCAGCGGATCTTCAAGTTCCGCACCTGTTCGCTCGACATCGACGCCACCGACGAGCAGTGGCGGTGGTTCCGGCCCTGCCTGCTCGCGTCGATCGACCAGTGCACGGCGCCCTGCAACCTCCGCATCTCGAAAGAGGAATACCGCCGCGACATCAACCGGCTGAAGACATTTCTCGACGGCGGCAAGAAACGGCTGCTCGAGGAGATGCGTCAGGAGATGCTCGCCGCCTCCGCGCAGCTGGAATTCGAGCGGGCGGCGAGGCTCCGCGACGAGATCCGATTGTTGGAAACGCTCGACCAACGGGGCGACCTGGAGGAGCACGTGCAGCCGGAGGTCTTTCTCGTCGACCCAAAGAAGGGGCTGGCCGGACTGGAGAAGGTGCTCGGCCTGCCGCACCCGCCGCGGGTGATCGAGGGGGTCGACATCGCGCACCTTGCCGGCAACGAGACGGTCGCGAGCCTCGTGCAGTTCATCGACGGGCTGCCGTTCAAACCCGGCTACAAGCGATACCGGATCAAGACGGTGGACGGCATCGATGACTTCAAGAGCATCCACGAGGTCGTCTCGCGACGGTTCTCACGGCTCGCTCGCGAGGGGGCATCGCTGCCCGACATCTTCCTGGTGGACGGCGGAAAGGGACAGCTCTCGGCGGCGATGGATGCGCTGGAATCGTTGGGCATCGTGCCGCCCTGCGTGATCTCACTGGCGAAGCGGGAGGAGGAGGTGTTTCTACCCGGCCGGAGCGAGCCGCTGCGACTCTCCCGCGACTCGTATTCACTGCGGCTCTTGGAATACGTCCGCGACGAGGCTCATCGCTTCGCGCAGCACTACCACCACCTGCTCCGCAAGAAACGTTCGTTCGAAGAGTAGCCGTGCAGGGAAGCCAGCCTCATCCAAGCCCGCAGCGCGAGCAAGGGAAATGCGGGGAGCCACACGGCACTGGATCGCGGATTCCTCTCGCTTGCGCTTCGGGCTTGCATGGAACCGGGGGCGTTCATCCACACCGGCAGCGCACCCCCCGGCCCAAGCGAGTCTCACGCTGAGACGGCCTCCCCGGCGGCTTTGGCCGTGCCATCGGGGTGCCCGTCTCAACCTGAGACGCACTTTCGCGCCCAGCCATGCGGCTGTCAGCGCAGACTGCGGGGTGGTGCGTGGACTGGCCGATGAAGATCAGATAGAATTGGTCGATTCTGGCGTCACCCTGGGAGGACTTTCCATGGCGGGTGTGTCTTGCGATGCTGCGGGCAACAACGGCCGATTGAACGGCCGCCGCGATTTCCTCCACGTCGGTGCCCTCTCGGCACTGGGGCTGTCGCTCGGCGGCTATCTGCGGAGCCGTTCGGCCCTGGCCGACACGAAGTCGTTCACGCACTTCGAGGGGAAGGCGAAGAGCGTCATCCATATCTGGCTGCCCGGCGGGTGGGCCCAGCAGGAGACGTTCGACCCGAAGCCGCTCGCGCCGGCTGAATACCGCGGCGACATGAAGTCGATCGACACGAAGCTCCCGGGCGTTCAGTTCAACGAACTGCTCGGCAAGACGGCGCAGATCGCCGACAAGATCACCGTCGTGAGATCGATGACACATGGCGAGGCGGCCCACGAACGGGGCACGCACAACATGTTCACGGGCTATCGACCGAGCCCGGCGCTCACCTTCCCAAGCTTTGGAAGCGTGGTCTCCCATGAATATGGACCGCGGGCAAACCTCCCGCCCTACGTGAGCATTCCCAACCTCCCGGCGCCCGACGCCGGCGCGGGCTACCTGGGCAGCGCCTACGGTCCGTTCGCGATCGGCTCTGATCCCGCGAACGCCGACTTCACGGTCCGCGATCTGGCACTGCCCAACGGCGTCGATGCCGATCGGTTCGCGACCCGCCAACGGCTGCGTGATGCCGTGGGCCGGCACTTCCAGCGGCTCGAGGGCTCGGAAAACCTCGCGGCCATGGACTCCTTCTACCAGCGGGCCTATTCGCTGGTGAGTTCCCAGGAGGCCCGCAGCGCCTTCGACATCAAGGCAGAGCCCGATGCGATCCGCGACGAGTATGGCCGCAATGCCGCCGGCCAGCGGATGCTCCTGTCGCGGCGTCTCGTCGAGGCGGGCGTGCGGTTCGTCACGCTCTCCTACGGTGGCTGGGACATGCACCAGAAGATCAGCGACAACATCCAGAAGACCCTACCGGCCTTCGACCAGGCGTATGCCGCGCTGATCCGAGATCTTGATCAGCGAGGCCTGCTGGCCTCGACGCTGGTGATGGTGTCGAGCGAGTTTGGCCGCACGCCCCGCATCAACAACGACGCCGGCCGCGATCATTGGCCCAAGGTGTTCAGCGTGCTCTTGGCCGGCGGCGGCATCAAGGCGGGCACTGTCTACGGTTCGTCCGATGCGATCGCGGCGGAGCCGCAGGACAATCCGCTGACGGTCGAGGATCTGGCGACGACCGTCTACCACTGCCTGGGAATCGTCGCTGACAAGGAGCTGATGGCCCCCGGCAATCGTCCCGTTGAAATCGTCGACGGCGGCAAGGTTCGCGAGGACCTGCTGGCCTGAGGGGCCAAGGCCTGAGGGCCCTGGTGTCGCATTCGGCAGCCATCAAGGCGAGGCAAGACCGTGCAGCGTTCCGGCATCCGATCTCCCGGCCTCATCCTCCTGCTGACCGTCGTGGCGGCGGCGGCATTCGTGCCCGCCGGCACGACCCTCGCGGAACCGGCAATCGACCGCATCGAGCCTGGTGGCGGCACCCGCGGATCGGAACTCGAGATCGCCATTGCTGGCAAGGAATTCACCGACCCCGAGCAGCTCTGGTTTGAGAACGGCTCGATCGCGGTGGTCTCACTCACGGCCGTCGATGCCACGAATGCCAAGGCGGTGATCCGTATTCCGGACGACTGTCCGCTGGGGGCGCATCGCCTGCGGCTTCGAACGAAGCACGGGCTGTCGGATCTGCGCATGTTCCGGGTAGGCAGCCTGCCGCAAACCGCTGAGAAGGAACCCAACAACGACCCGCAGGCCGCGACGGCGGCGACGCCAGAGGCGCTTTCTTTGGCGACCGCCCAGACGATCACCGGCGTCGTAAAGGGAGAAGATGTCGACTATTTTCCGGTGCGGGCGGCTGCCGGAGAGCGCATTGCCGTGGCCATCGACGGCATCCGCCTCGACCAGGAGATGTTCGATCCGTGCCTCGACATCGTCGACGAACGCGGATTCGTCCTGGCGGCCTGCGACGACCACCCTCTCCTGGGCCAAGACGCGATGCTGGCTGCGACGGCTCCAGCCGATGGCACCTATTTTCTCCGCGTGCGCGAAAGTGCCTACGGCGGCAGCAACGGCTGCGTCTATCTGCTCCACGTTGGGCGATTTCCAGTGCCGCATGTTGCCTGGCCGCCAGGCGGCCCGCCGGGCGCCGAGATGGAGGTCGAGTGGCTGGGCGATCCGGCCGGTCCGTTTCGCACGAAGATCGTGCTGCCGCAGCAGGGCGATCACGCGGGGTTGGCCGAGGTGCGTCCTGAACGCGACGGCATGGTCTCCCCCATCGGCGTGCCGTTTCGTGTCTCCGGGGTGGCGGCCACCGCCGAGGCGGAGCCGAATGACAAGCCTGCCGAGGCCGGCCGCGCATCGGCGCCGGCAAACCTCATCGGCCGTATGGACCGGGCGGATGATGTCGACTGGATGCGTGTCGAGGCACCGAAGGGATCGGCATGGCGTGTCCGTGCACGGGGCCGCCGCCTTGGATCCCCCATCGATCTGGTCGTCAATATTCACCGCGACAATGAGAAACGCGAGAAGATTACCGGCAACGATGACGCCGACGGCCCCGACTGCGAGGCGAGGGTCACGACGCCCGAAGAGGGTTCGTTTCTCATCCGGATCAACGACCACCAGCGGCGTGGGGGCCCCGAATTCGTCTATTGGATCGACGTTGAACCGGCCGAACCGACAATCACCGTGTCGGTGCCGCCGTCGCGATCCAACTCGCAGGAGCGACTGGTGGCCTCCGTGCCGCGTGGCAATCGCACGGCGCTGGTCTTTAACACCACCCGTTCAGACTGCGATGCTGACGTCCGACTCGCCTTCGACAACCTGCCGACGGGCGTGCGGGCGATCACATCGCCAGCCGTTGGCAAGGCGCCAGGCACGATCGCCGTGTTCGAGGCCACCGCCGAGGCAGCGGCTTCCACGCAGCTGGCGGCGGTCGCGGTGCAGACCGTCGGGACGGAGGACGCGGCCACCCGGACCGTCGGCGGCCTGCGGCAAGTGACCGAACTGGTCTTCGGGCAGCCGAATAACGCCACGTATCGAACGAGTGTGAGCGACCGGCTTCCCATCGCCGTGGTCGAGCCGGCGAGGATCCGCATCGATGTCGAGCAGCCGACGGTACCGCTCGTCCGGCGTGGCAGCATGGATCTGCGGGTGCGGGTCGTTCGGGAGCAGGGGTTCACCGGCAAGGTGAAGCTCGGCTTTCCCTTCAAACCGCCCGGCATCGGTGCCCCGGCGACCGTTGAGGTGCCCGAGGCTGACTCTGAAGCCGTGTATCCGATCAATGCCACGGCCGACGCACCGGTGGGCGAGTGGCAGGTGGTGGTGACGGCCGCGGCAAAGGAAAAGGATGACCCATCAGGCTGGGTGTCGAGCCTGCCGATCACGATTCGCGTCGCCGAGCCGTTCATTGAACTGACCGCCGAGAAGGCCGTCACGGAGCCTGGGCAGGAGGCGAGGATGGTGTGCAAGGTCACGAGGCCGGGATCCTTCGAAGGCACTGCCACCGTCACGCTGATGGGACTACCCCCGAAGACTTCAGCTCCCGAAATCGAGTTCGCCGCAGACGCGACCGAACTGGTCTTTCCCGTCGCCGTCGCGGCCGATGCGAAGCCTGGCCGACACGACAATATCTTCTGCCAGGTCCGCGTGCCGATGGCGGGCACGTGGGTGGTGCACTCGATGCCCGGCACGCATCTCCGCATCGACAAGCCGCTGCCAAAGCCGTCCGACAGTGCCGCGACGGCGAAGAGCCCGGCTGCAGGCAAACCCGCCGGAAAGAAGGGTGGCTGATGAGATTCACATCGCCGTCATGCGTGGTTGCCATCGCACTGTTTGGGCTACTCCCCTCGTTGTTTCTGGCGAGCACGCGTCTGCAGGCCGGCGAGACGGTAGCGTCGCAGCCGGTCGCCATCGACATTTATCCCCCCGCCGTCCAGCTCGACTCGGCCCGCGACACCCAGCAGGTCATCGTGCAGGCGCGGATGGCCGATGGCCGCACGATCGATGTCACCGGACAAGCCAGCGTGACGGTCTCCGACGCCACGCTCGCGTCCATTGAGAAGGCGGGCGATCAGTCGGGCCGGCTGGTGCTCAGGCCGCTGTCGGATGGCGATGGCTCGATCCGGGTGTCCCATGCCGGGCAGGAGCGATCGATCCCTCTGCGGGTGGTCTCGGCGACATCCAATCCGCCCCTGTCGTTTCGGCTCGACGTGATGCCCGTCTTCGCGCGTGCCGGCTGCAACATGGGCAGCTGCCACGGCGCGGCACGGGGAAAAGACGGCTTCCGGCTGTCGCTCTTTGGATTCGACCCCGCGGGCGACTACCACCGCATCACCCGCGAACTGCCCGGCCGCCGGATCGATCTGGGCAATCCGCAGGCCAGCCTGCTGTTGCTCAAGTCCACGGGCTCGGTGCCGCACACCGGTGGCAAGCGTTTTGCGGCCGACAGCGATCTCGCCGCCCGCATCGAACAGTGGATCGCCGCCGGCGCGCCGGACGACCCAGGCCCCGATCCGGCGCAGGGCGTGCCCTCGCTTCGATCGCTCGATCTCTATCCGCCGGCAGCGCTGCTCGAATCCAGCGGCACACCACAGCCTCTGGTCGCGGTCGCCCGGTTTTCCGACGGCACCGATCGCGATGTGACTGACCTCGTCTGGTATGGCTCGAACAACGAGCCGGCCGCCAAGGTCTCGCCCGCCGGGGTGGTCACGCCGGGGTCGCGTGGCGAGGCGTTCGTGATGGCCCGTTACGACACGATCACCACCGGCACGCCGCTGATCGTCGTGCCGAAGGATCTGGCCTTCACCGTCCCGAACAGCGACGGGCAGCCGGCTGGCACCCCGTGGATCGACGAACTCGTCGATGCCAAACTCGCCAGCCTGCGGATCGCCCCATCAGGAATCTGCGACGACGAGACCTTTCTGAGACGGGCCACGCTCGACCTCGTCGGTCTCGTGCCAACGATCGAAGAGCGCGAGGCCTTTCTCGCCGATCCGTCGCCCGACAAACGCGGCCGCGTCGTCGACCAACTCATGACCCGCAAGGAGTTCGTCGAACTCTGGGTGATGAAATGGTCGGAGATCCTGCAGATTCGTTCGCAGGGCAACGACGTCAGCCCGAAGGCAGCGATCCTGTACCACCAGTGGCTCGACCGGCGGATCGCCGCCAACGAGCCCATCGACACGATGGTGCGGGACCTGCTCACCGCCTCGGGTGGCACCTTCGCCAATCCGGCTTCCAACTATTTTCAACTGGAACGCAACACGCTCAAGCTCACCGAAAACGTAGCGCAGGCCTTCCTCGGCATGCGGATTCAGTGTGCCCAGTGCCACAATCATCCGTTCGACCGCTGGACCATGGACGACTACTACGGCTTTGCCGCGTTCTTCACGCAGATTGGCCGCAAGCGGGGCAGCGATCCACGGGAGACCGTGGTCTTCGATGCAGGCAGCGGCGAGGTGAACCATCCGGTCACCGGCAAACCGGCCCCGCCCAAATTCCTCGGGGGCGAGCAGCCGAAAGTGTCAGATCGTGACCGGCGCGAGGCGGTGGCGGCATGGATCACCTCGGCCGACAATCCGTTCTTTGGCCGCCACATCGTGAACCTCACATGGGCCCACTTCTTCGGCCGCGGCATCGTGCACGAGCCCGACGACGCGCGGGTCAGCAATCCTCCGTCAAATCCCGCCCTGCTCACCGAGCTCAGCCATCGGTTCGCCGATTCCGGCTGGGATTTCCGGGCGCTCATCCGTGCCATCGTCATGTCCCGCACGTACCAGCGGTCGAGTGATTGGAACGAATCGAACCAGGCCGACAGCGTCAACTTCTCACATGCCGCCGTCCGACGGGTCCGGGCGGAGGTGCTGCTCGACGTGCTCGCCGAGGTGACCGACACCAAGAACAAGTTTCCCGGTCTTCCGCTTGGCGCTCGCGCCGTGCAGATGGCCGACGGCCGCACGACCAACTACTTTCTCACCACCTTCGGACGCGCCACCCGCGAGGATGTCTGCACCTGCGCCGTCCGCATGGACCCGAGCCTGTCGCAGGCGCTCCACCTGCTCAATGGCGACGCCGCCAACGACCGGATCCGGCAGGGCAAGCTGATCGAGCGGCGGCTCGCGGCCGGCGGCACCCCGACGGCGGTCATCGACGAGCTCTTCGTGCGCTGCTACTGCCGCATGCCCACCGAGCGGGAACGCCTTGAAACGCTCGTCACCGTGCTCGACGCCCCCACCACGAGGCAGGGACTCGAGGACGTGTTCTGGGCACTCCTGAATTCGCCGGAATTCATCTTCAACCACTGACACCGGCCACCATGCTTGCACGCTCTCGCACCCATCGGCTTCTCCCCGCGATCGCCGCGATCCGCACGGTTCTGGCGATCATGGTGATTATGGCCTGCGGCGCGGCCCTCGCCGCCGACGCCCCACCGACGTTCAACGACAATGTGTTGCCGATCTTTCGCGAGAAGTGCTGCGGCTGCCACAACCCCGACAAGAAGAAGGGGGGCCTCGATCTGACGAGCCACGGTCAGGTCATGGCGGGGGGCAGTTCGGGCGAGGTGATCGCGGCAGGCGATGCCGATGGCTCGTACCTCTGGCAACTGGTGAGCCACGCGTCGGAGCCGAAGATGCCGCCGGAGTCGGACAAACTCCCTGCCGACGCGATCGATTGCATCAAACGGTGGATCGCGGGTGGCGCCATCGAACGCGCGGGCGGCGCGCCCGTTGCCCGCAAAACGACGGCGATCGCCTTGGCCACGGCCGCCGTCGCGGCGCCCGAAGGTCCGCCGGTCATGCCTCCACGGCTATCGATGGAGGTGGTTGCGGAAGCGGCACGACCCACAACGATCACGGCTCTCGCCGTCTCTCCGCACGGCGAGGTCGCCGCGGTGGGTGGCCGCCGGCAACTCCTGCTGCATCACACGGCAACGCTCGAACTGCTGGGCGTGTTGCCGTTTCCCGAGGGGGTGGTGAAGACCGTCCGCTTCACCCGCAATGGCAAGCTTGTGCTGGCCGGCGGCGGTGAGGCCGCCAAGAGCGGCCGTGTGGTGATCTGGGACGTTGCGAAGGCAGCCCGCATCGCCGAACTCGGCGACGAATACGATGAGGTGCTGGCAGCCGATCTGTCGGCTGATCAGCGACTGGTCGCCGTGGGCGGACCGTCACGGATCGTGCGGCTGCTGACTACCGCCGACGGCGCGGTGGAGAGCGAACTTCGCAAGCATACCGACTGGGTGACGGCGGTCGAATTCTCCCCACCGTCTTCGACTCTGGGCGACCTGCTGGCCACGGGCGATCGCGCCGGCAACCTGTTTCTCTGGGAGCCGCGAGGGGGACGCGAGCATGGCACGCTCAAGGGCCACACGCTGGCGATCACCGCCATGGCCTGGCGGCCCGATGGCGGCGTGCTGGCGACCGTATCGGAGGACGGGTCGCTCCGGCTTTGGGATCCGAAGGAATCGACGCAACTGAAGACCTGGCAGGCCCATGCGGGCGGCGCGGAGGGAGTGGCGTGGCTGCGCGACGGACGGCTGGTCACCACCGGTCGCGACCGTCGAGTGAAGCTCTGGAAGGCCGACGGGAAGCTGGAGAGAGAGACCGCTCCGCTCGCCGACATCGGCACGCGGGTGGCGGTGACGGCCGACGATGCTCGGATCTTTGCCGGTGATTGGAGTGGCGCGGTGACGGCGTTCACCACCGCCGATGCCACGCAGGCCGGCACGCTCGACACCAATCCGCCGCATCTGTCCAAGCGGCTCGAGCTTGCCCAAAAGATGCTCGCCGATGCTGCTGCGGTCGGGCAGACTGCCGCTGAAAAGGCCAAGACGGCCGCCGACGCCATGCAGGTGGCGGAGTCGCAGGTGGCCGCTGCCCGTAAGGCCTTGGAAGAGGCCGAGGAGCAGGCGGCGGCCGCGAAAGCACAGGAGGGCGAGACGGCCCAGCGTGTGGAACGCTGGCGGGCGGAACTCGAGTTTTCGCGGTCCCAGGCTGCCCCGGCGAAATAGGGAAGCGGCGGAAAAGCGGTGCGAATCCGCTTTTGCATCCGCCGCCCCATCTCTCTTGATTCGACGCCGCCGTATCCCCATGATCCCTCCCCCGCGTGAGACGCGGGCCAGAGGAGCGGTGCCGTGGTCGGATTCGGAGATTATCCATTGTGCGTACCGCCGGCCGGAGGCCGCGTAGCCGCCGGGGCACGCCTGATGGTCATCACGCTGGCCTGCCTCACCTGCTTCGTCCCCGCTGCTGCGGAGGAGACGCCGATCCTGCCCAGGCCGATGACGGTCATCGAGGCCGGCACCGTGGTGGATGATCCCGACCGCGACCGCTGGAACCGGATTGTGCTCCTCGCCACGCCACGGTTCGCCAGCGGCGACACCGCCGATGTCTCAGAGTCGATCCAGGAGGCTGTGACCGAGATCACTCTCGCGATCCTCGCCACCGTCCGGCCCGTGGAGGCCTCGGCCGCCGAAGGGACCGCTCCTCGGCACGCACTCGTCGAGGTCGGAATCGGGCATTGCATGCGGGTGAACGACCGACTGACCGTGGTCGCGCCCGATGCCACCATGGCGGGATTCTCGCTCGACTTTCTCGGCCGGCAGGTGTTGAACGCCAAGCAGAAGAGTCTCGGTGAGATCGCCTGCGTCGGGAGTCACGGCACGGCTGTCGTGTTCGACGCCCCTTCGCTGATGCTGCGCGGCGAGGAACACGAGGATCTCATCGTCCGGCACCTGGTCCGCATCGACCCGCAATCGGGCACCTGCTCAACCTGTGCATGGCTCGTGTCGACCGACGGCGACGGCACTCTCGAACCCGTCGATGAGCCGCTGCGGATCATCGACGGCGGCACCCGTGAAGAACGGCCCATCCACGTCGACGGTAGCCGCTTCACGTTCGGGCTGCCCACCAAGCGGGCCTTCGCGGTAGAGGATCTGCCTCCCGGCCGGCGTGTTGACTGGTCCACATCCCTGCGAACCGCCGCCAACGCGGCCACCTACTCGGACGAGGCCCTCGATCGTCTGGTCATCGAGCTCGACACGGCCGTCGCCAGCCTCCGCACGCTCCGCTCAGCGGAACGATGAGGCGTCCCTCGCTCGCGCGTCGGGCTTGCATGAGGATGGGGCCAAGCCCGCTCTCCATCCAAGCCCGCAGCGCAAGCAAGGGAATCCGTCCGGCGTTCCGGCAATGGGATGCTGCCCCCCTCGCTCGCGCGTCGGGCTTGCATGAGGATGGGGCCAAGCCCGCTCTCCTTCCAAGCCCGCAGCGCAAGCAAGGGAATCCGTCCGGCGTTCCGGCAATGGGATGCTGCCCCCCTCGCTCGCGCGTAGGCTCTGCATGGGAAGTTATCGGCTGTGCATGTCGCACGACACGCCGCCGGCGGCCGGCACGTAGCACATCCGCGCGTAGTCCATCACCATGCGATGGGCACTGAACCGCCATGCCAGGGAACTGATCGAGTTCATCATCATGCGGATCCATGCCCGCGGCAGGCCGTCACTGTCGCGATCGTAGAAGAGCGGGATCACCTCTTCCTCGAGCACCTTGTAGAGCGCCTCCCCATCGCGACGGTCGGTGATCTCGTCGTTGGCATGCGTCTCGCCCCGGCCGATGGCAAAGCCGTTGCGGCCGTCGAAGGCCTCGGCCCACCACCCATCGAGGATGGAGCAGTTGAGCCCGCCGTTGTAAACCACCTTCTGACCGCTGGTGCCGGAGGCCTCGAGCGGCCGCCGAGGGTTGTTGAGCCACACGTCCACGCCTTGGATCAGGTGACGGCAGACGTTGATGTCGTAATCCTCGACGAAGACGACGCGGCCGGCGAAGCGGCTGTCATGCCGCAGATTCGCGATCTTGCGGATCAACGCCTTGCCTGGCTCGTCCGCCGGATGCGACTTGCCCGCATAGATGATCTGGATCGGCCGTTCGGTGCTGCTGATCAATCCGTGGAGCCGATCAAGATCGGCGAGCACGAGATCGGCCCGCTTGTAGGTGGCGAAGCGTCGCGCAAAGCCGATCGTGAGGATATTCGGATCGAGCACCGAACGCGCCGACTCCACGGCCTCATCGCACTCCCCGCGCCGCCGGCACTGCCGCGCCAGCCTCCGCCGCACGAACTGCAGCAGCAGGTTCTTGAGCGCGTAGTGCGTCTCCCACAGTTCGCCCGGATCACACTCGTGGATCTTCTGCCAGATGTCGGGCTCGCCCATGCGGCGGAGCCAGTTGGCGGGGAAGATCCGGTCGTAGAGTTGCAGCATCTGCCAGGAGAGCCAGCTCGGCACG
>CAYSPN010000061.1:0-6624 GCA_964432895.1 uncultured Candidatus Kuenenia sp. | reverse complement strand
GTGGGGCTGAACTGCGGCGGGCACACGCTGCCAAGCACACTTACGCCCGGATGGCAGTCAGCGGGATGGAGAATGTGCCGACCTTCGAAGAGTACCTCGACAGCTTGGGGCTCAACCCGCCGGAGTCCTTCTTGACGCATGCCCGCTCACGGGTCGCAGAGTTGATCGCAGTTAGGCAACGTGAGAAGGACAGCCATCAGGCCGTTCGTGATCATGCCCAGCAGCGGGTGGCGACATCACGCATCTACGCCGACATCGCCAAGGGTGGCGGAACAGCGCGGGCCGCTCTCGCGAGACTGATTGGGGCGGACTCGCGGAATGCATATGCCTATGTCGAATCAATGTCCCACTATTCGACGGAGCACATGCAATCGCAGAGCCACAACCACGAGGCCTCCATGGAATCCCTCCGGGCCGACACTGCTCGACAGATCAGGGACGCTCAGCTGCTTCAGGTCTATCGAGAGGCATGGCAGCGCGGTGACTGGAACCTGCCCGGGCGGCAGGCACCGGGCACGTTCACCGGTGCTGATGCCGCGGGCGGTGATCGCGGGTCGCGAGTACGGTTCGCAAGCCAACGGCAGTGAGAGACACCGTCGTCGTCGAGCAGCGCATCTACGCGGGCTGACGCGATCCAGTACCTCTTCTGGCTGCCGCACGTTTCGCGTGACGCCACATCCGTTCGATCGCCTCCTGCGCGGCCTGCTGGGCCAGCTGCTCGGGTAGCAAGCATCGCGTCGCGACTGCCTGTCTCCTCAGCGACTCTCCTCGTCGCTTGCTGGTGACCGCCTTCGGCGGAGGGGACTTCTTTGAGGGGGCGGCGACTGCTGGCGACCGATGGCTGAGAGGCTGCTGAATCGGTGGCTGTGGGGCGAAGACCGGCCTAGCAACCATCGGCAACCGCATGCGAACCCCCTCATGGGCTTCCGTCTGCTCGGGCTCTGGCACCGGACATAGGCACATCAGTAGAAGGCACCATTCGATGCCTTCGCTGCCACATGTTGGGCTAAGTACTGCGTGTCGTCGCTACTCCGGTCACTTGCGGGGCGATCTCTCGCAGCGCAGCCTACCGGCCTTCCCCGACACTGGGTGCCACGACTACCTGACGCTTCAACTCCTGTCTTCGTCAGGCTGTATTGGATATGCGGTTCAGCACTGCCGTGCCTGCCTAGTCCCGGCATCACCCGGAACAGCACCATTATCCTTGCTGGAGTTGGTTGACCCGCGTCGCCTCACGACCTGCCGATTCACCACTTACCCGGTGGTTTCGAGAGGGCTCCGTCATCGCGTTTTCACACACCCTTTTAGTTGGAGGGCTTTTGGTGCCCCCAGCGGTCGGTGGCCGGTATCCCGGGGCCGTGCCGCTGTTCCCGCCTGTCGGCCTGCTCGGGCTCCACCCCAGAGACTCGCTGCGTGTGCAGGTCTGTGTCTGAGGCAGCCACCCGGCAGTGCGTGTGTGCTTTCGCTACAGAGATTGTGGCTCTGTTGCGGCGGATGCGCCAGTCAATATCCCATGCTGTACGGAAAGACAGATTCGCGTGATTCAGCACTGTTTCTCGATGCGTGATTGAGTACTGCGGCACGGCTGCCCGTGAACGAGTACTTCGCCACGGCGCGGTGATCGAGTTGCACGCTGGTCATCTCCCAGCCATCAGACACGGTGCCTCGCTCGAAGTACTCATGGCGAGTCGAGAGCGCACCATGTGTTATTCGCGGGCGAAAGTGGCAACACGAAAAAACTTGACAAGGTCGGATACTAGAGGGCACGCGATGGCTGCTGACATGAGCAGTGTGCGAATGCCCGCCATCGCCAAGGGAAGCTTCGATCCGCCAATCACTGGCGCTGGGCGTCGATCACAGGCATACTCGGTAGTTGCCCTGCGATGGTTGCTCGGTTGCCGATGGTGGCGAATCGGAAGCAGACGAGAACGACAGGAGAAGAATTGCATCATGCCCACCCTCTCTCAGGCCCACGACCCCTCCCCGCAAGCCAGCCGCAGACTGCTCACCCGGCAACAGGCCACAGAGTTCCTCAACGTCTCCGACAGCTTCCTCCGTGAGCTAGCCCGAACAGGCCGCCTTCCCGCCGTCCGATTTGGAAGAAAGGCCGTTCGGTTCGACGTTAGCGATCTCGAAAGACTGCTGAACGACTCGAAGAGCTAGACCCCGCCGGTTGGAATACACACCCCTCTCACTCCAAGGAGATAGTCATGGCCAGTCATACGCTCGAACAGGGACTCCGACGGCTCTACTTCCGCTTGCCCGGTGAGGCTTCTCGCCGCAGGCTGTGGCTTGGGAAGATGAACGTAAAAAGCGCCGACACGATTGTGCGACACGTGGAGCAGATCCTCGAATCCAAGGCCTATTCGGCACCGCTGAAGGGCGAGACCAGAGAGTGGCTGACGGCCATCGACTCTGTTCTCCGGGACAAGCTGGCTAAGAACGGGCTCATCGACGCCGACGCGTTCGCTCCGAATCGCACAACGCTCGGCAGCTTTGTCGCCAGCTACATTGAGTTGCGGACGGATGTGAAGGCCTCCACGCGGAAAGAGATGCGCCGAGGGGAGCACTACCTCGTGAAGTTCTTTGGCGTTGACAAGCCGCTGGCGGCAATCACGGAGGGTGACGCTGAAGACTTCCGCCGATGGCTTATGAGCCTCCAAGTTGGACGCGAAAAGGCCACGATGGCGAAGGCGACTGCTCAACGCATCTGCGCTCGGGCGAAGCAGTTCATGAACTATGCAAAAAGAAAGCGACTGATCAGCGAGAGCCCCTTTGCGTCGATGAAAGACCTGCTCGTCCACGGCAACCCTGACCGGCGTTACTTCATGGGCGAGGAGCACACGGCCGCTGTGTTCGCCGCCTTGAGGGACGCAAAGTGGCGACTGGTCTTCGCGCTCGCCCGCTATGCGGGTCTGAGAATCCCGTCCGAAATCAATAGTCTTCGTTGGTCGGACTTTAACTGGGAGGCAGGCACGTTCGTCGTCAACTCGCCGAAGACCGAGCATCACGCAGGTCGCGGCACGCGAATAGTGCCTATCTTTGGGGAACTGTGGGAGCATCTGGAGGCGATGAAGAATGACCCGGCCGCCGATCCCGAATTCGTCTTCCCCCACCGCCGCAATGCGGAGGGGCAGATTTCTAACCTCGGCACTGAGCTAGATCGTCAGCTGAAAGATGCAGGGGTGGCGACGTGGCCCAAGACGTTCCAGAACCTGCGTTCCACGAGACAGTCGGAACTGGAGCAGATGGCTGGTGAAGCAGCGGCATGCAGTTGGCTCGGGAATACCAGCAAGGTCTTCCGGGAGCACTATCACCAACCGCTACCGGAGTTGCTTGCCCGCGTCACCGCCCGGCCCGCTGGCTGTGGAAATGCGGTTCGCCGAGGTGTAACTGGGGATCGCGGCTCCCCCACCGGGGACAAAACTGGGGCAACGCATACCGTCGGACAGCAGGTCATGGCGGCAGATGACCCAGAGCCGCCAAAAGAAAACCCCGGCTTTCACCGGGGTGCGCCGCCATCCTGCCCCGACATACCAACGATCAGAGCCTTCTTCACGGATGCTGCACGTCTGCTGAGTGCCTCGTCTTGGACTCGAACCAAGAACCCTCTGATTAAGAGTCAGATGCTCTGACCAATTGAGCTAACGAGGCTGACGTCACAGTTTTACCCATCGGATCACTGCCCGGCAAGGCCCGCGGCCCGCACGCCGCGTTGAGCGATTCCGGCAGACCCGCTACATTTCCACCTCCGCACACACCACCACTTTCTCAGAGGATTCCCATGGGCAGGTTCGATGGCATGAAGGGTCTGGTTCTCGGCGTCGCAAATGATCACTCGCTCGCCTGGGCTATCGCCAAGGAGATTCTCGCGGGTGGCGGCCAGATCGGCTTCTCCCATCTCCCCGATCGCCCTGACGACGAACGACAGCGGAACCGCCGCCGGGTGGCCCAACTCACCGATCCGGAGCCGAACGCGAAATTCCTGGTGCCGATGGATGTCTCCAACGACGAGCAGATCGCCGCCGTCATGGACCGGGCGAAGCAGGAATTTGGCACCATCGACTTTGTCGTTCACTCCATCGCCTACGCCCCGCTCGACGACCTCAAGGGTGAAACCACCGACTGCAGCCGCGAGGGCTTCCGCATCGCCATGGAGACGAGTGCCTACAGCCTGCTGGCCGTCGGCCGCCTCTGCCGCAAGATCCTCTCCAAAGACGCCTCGATCCTCACGCTCACCTACTTCGGCGGCGAGAAGGTCGTGCCCGGCTACAACATCATGGGCGTCTGCAAGGCAACGCTCGACGCCTGCGTGAAATACATGGCCTACGACCTCGGCCCCGCTGGCGTCCGCGTCAACGCGGTGAGCGCGGGCCCGGTTCGCACACTTGCCGGCCGTGGCGCCGGCGTCGACGAGATGCTCGGCCTCTATGAGCGGATGGCACCGATGGGCCGCAACATCACGCAGGATGAAGTGGGCAAGGCCGGCGCCTGGCTGCTCTCGAAGGACTCGTTCGGCATCACCGGCGAGATCCTCCATGTCGATGCCGGCTACAATATCATGGGTTCGCCCGGCCGGCTGCTGGAGCTGGTGCAGAAGCCCGTGTAGCACGACCACCCAAGATGTTCACGGCGGGTCGTAGCCGCCGGGATGCCAGGGATGGCAGCGGCCGATGCGGGCGAGGCCGCGGAGGCTGCCGCGGATGGCGCCGTATTTCTCTACCGACTGTCGGAAGTAGCTGCTGCAGGTTGGCTGAAACCGGCAATGCCGTCCGAGCAGCGGACTGATCGCGAGCTTGTAGAGAATGACGAGCCCGATGAGCACCGCCGATGCCGCATGGTCGCACGCCCGGCCTGCGGTCCGCCACATCCCACGCAGCCACGACATGCATCACCTCCGGCGGCGCGGGGGCTGGGCTGCCGGCTGCGGTGCCGTTGCCTGCCTCGCCGCGTCGGCCGCCGCCGCGTATCCGGGCCGGGCTACCACTCGGGTGGCAAGATCGCAGATCATCTCCTCCACCTGCTTCGCTCCGACGGCTCCCGATGGCACGGCGCCCGACCGCACCACGATGACGAAGTCGTTGCCCGGTGGCAGCATTGCCCGCACCTGGCGAAACGCCTCGCGAAGCCGCCGCTTCCAGCGATTGCGAACCACCGCATTGCCGATCCGACTCGACACTGAGAGCCCCAGCCGCGCCGGCTGTGTGCCGCTCACGCCCGGGCAGGCATAGAGCACCAGCGGCCCGCTCGCCGCACTCCGCCGCAGAGCGAACACCCGCGCAAAGTCGCCCGGAGCCAAAAGCCTCGCGGCGCGTGGGAAGCCGGCCCTGCCGGCGGTTTCAGCCATCACCACCGCAGCTGCGGCCGCGGCGAGGCCGACCCGGCAGCCGCCTTCGCGGCTTCGAGCAGCCGCGCGACCGCGTCAGCATCGGCCGACTCGGGCAGCATGATCTGCACCTCGGCGATGAGATCTCCCTTCGACCCATTGGAATGCCGCACGCCCATGCCAGCAGCGCGGAGTTTGCGACCGCCGGAGGTGCCCGCGGGAATGCGCAGGCTGATCGTGCCCCACGGCGTGGGCACATCAACCTTTGCCCCTTCGATCGCCTCCGCGAGGGAGACCGGCAGCGTGAGTTCGAGTGTGTCGCCGTCGCGATGAAACACAGGATGCGGCTCCACCCCTACTTCCAGGAGCAGGTCGCCCGCAGGCCCACCGCCCGATCCAGGCAAGCCCTGCCCGCGCAGCCGCATCCGCGCGCCATCGGGCAGCCCCTGCGGGATTGTCACGCTGATCGTCTCGGACTTCCCGTCGCGATCGACCCGCACATCGGTTTTGCCGCCTTCGATCGCCAGCTTGAACGGCACATCGATGCGGGCCGTGAGATCCTCGCCCGCAACCTGAGCGGCCCGCTTGCGGCCGCGGCCGGCCCGGGCACCGCCGCCGCCCGCACCGGCGCCGCGAAACATGTCGGCAAAGCCGCCGGCCCCGCCGAAGAGACTCTCCAGATCGATCTCACCGCCGCCGGGGAATCCACCGGCGCCAGGGAACGGTCCGCGGCCGCCGCCGCCGCCGGCCCAGCCACCACCAGGCCCACCTGCCCCCACGCCCTCGAACGAACTGCCGTAACGGTCATACATCTCCCGCTTGCTCGGGTCGTTCAGCACGTCGAAGGCCGTCTGCACCTTCTTGAACTTCTCCTTCGCCGCGTTGTCGTCGGGATGAAGGTCGGGATGGTACTTCCGCGCGAGTTCGCGGTAGGCCTTGCGAATGTCCTCGGCCGATGCCGATTTCGGCACGCCGAGCGTCTGATAGTGGTCTTCCGCCATCGATGAGGCTCTGGAGAAATGCGCCGCCCGTCATCATGCTCCGGGCGCAACGCTGAGCCTCAGATTGTAGCAGGCAAAGCACAAAGTTCAGGGACGCCCCGTGCCGGCCCCGACCAACTCGGCTAGCCGCGTGACTTTCGCGTCTTGCCCGCGGCGGAACGGCCTCGGCTGCCGCCGGGAGAGAGCGTCAGTCCCACCGACGCGGCCTCCCCGCCCGCCGCTGCTGGCACTCCAAACGAATCGACCTCGGGCAGCACCTGTTCGAGCATCTGGATCTGGCTCCGCAGCGGAGTCTCT
>CAYSPN010000060.1:0-2620 GCA_964432895.1 uncultured Candidatus Kuenenia sp. | reverse complement strand
CTGGCCATGCGGGTGATAGAGTCCATCAGCAGGAACACGTCCTTCCCCGCCTCGGCCATCCGCTTGCAGCGTTCGATCACCAGCTGCGACAGTCGCACATGGCTTTCCACGTCGCAGTCGAGACTGCTGGCCATCACCTCCCCCTTCACGGTCCGGCGCATGTCCGTAACCTCCTCGGGACGCTCATCGATGAGCAACATCACGAGTTGAAGATCGGGGTGATTGGTCGAGATAGCCTGCGACACCTGCTGCAGGAGAACGGTCTTCCCGGTGCGCGGCGGCGCCACGATCAATGCCCGTTGCCCCTTGCCAAGTGGCGTGAGCAGATCCATCACACGGGTCGTGATCGGCTGCTGGCCGGTTTCGAGCCGCAGCCACGTCTCCGGGTTGATCGGCGTCAACTGATCGAAGGTCTTCACGTTGACATACTGGTCGGGCGGCAAGCCCTCCACTTCCGAGATCTCACGGACCCGGGGCCCCTGCTGCCGCCTTCCGGGCTGCACGAGGGCCTTGATCGACACGCCTTCGCGCAGCCGATACCGCTCGATCATCGTGGCCGGAACGAAAGGATCGGTCCTCTCACGCTGGTAGTTGGTCTCGGGGCTCCGCAGGAATCCGTATCCGTTGGGGTGCATCTCCAGGATGCCATTGCCGGGTTCGAGCGGAATCGGCTCACCATTCTCGGTGACCTCCGGCTCGAGTTCCGGTGGCCGCATGCCCTCCCCTTCCATGTCGACCGCGCCGGCCCCGGATGGCACCGGGCCGCCGCCGCCACCGCCACCACCACCGCCGCGACGAAATCGACGACGACGACCGCCGTAGCCCCCGCCGCCACCATGGGGCTGCCCCTGTCCACCGCCGCCCGCATAACCGCCTGGCGCCTGTCCACCCTGCCCGCCCTGTCCACCCTGTCCGCCAAACCCACCGCGGCCCCGAGATCGCCTCCGCTTCGACATGGATACAACACACCCTTGGAAAAAAGGATCGGACAAAACCCGTTCGCACCATCCAATGAGTCCTTCCCCAGACCGGTCGCACGATGCGGCCACTCAGGATCGGACAATCGAACAGACCGAACGAACGAGACCCACAAAAACCAGATCCAAAAACCAGATCTAAAAACCAAACCCAGCAGGTTTTAACCCTCGTGGACGTGGCTCGCGGACGTGGCTAGAGGATGTGGCTCGGAGGCCCAGACTTCAAAGCCCATACGTTCCAGCACCCATACATTCCACATGAACGGTTGGGAAACCGGAATCAGATCCCGGGGGAGCCACTGAAAGGCCCTCTATCTCGAAAGACTCGAATAGCTCGAAAAATCTTTCGAAGGTTTCTCGGGAGTGACACGGCGGCTGTGCCGCTGCTGAAAACCCCGTCTCAACGTGTCAAGCGAGATTATCTGCTCCCTCGGCTGGAATGTCAAGCGGCGGTGAGACACCGGTCCGTGGACCAAGGCCGAAGTTAGTCAAGATGGGGTGCATGGGTCGACCGCAAGGCTTCTTTCTCCGCGCAAATCCGATCCTGCGGCGTTTTCAATGTGATTCCTGCGACCGATTCGACCGATACATCTTCCGGGTCTGAAGGCGGTCGGAGCAGACGACTCGGCGACACATCGCCGGACTGGATGTCGACGCTTCGGATCGCCGTGTTCGTTGGTGCCAGTTGTCCCAAGAGGCCTATGTGGCCCAGAGGCTGGAGTGATGTCTTCCACCCGGATGGTGATTTCAATGCCAACCCCCTCCCGTACCTGCCGCCTACTCGCCACCCTGGCCGTGCTGACGCTGATGTCTGCGTGGACGGCCGTCGCATCTGCCGCAGTGCCGTGGCATCAAGATCTTGCCACCGCGCGGCGTGCATCCGAGGTCAGCCATCGCCCTGTGCTGGCGATCTTCACCGCGAGTTGGAGCTCGGCGAGCACGACCCTCGACCGGACAACGCTGGCCAGCGACGAAGCTGTCGCCCTCATCACCGCCTGCTTCGAGCCGGTCTGCGTGGATGTCGACACAAACCCCGAAGCCACGCGTCGCCTGGGCATCACGAAAGTGCCCACCGCCTGCATCGTCACTGCCGATGACAGGCTCCTATCGAAATTCGAACTCCCCGAAACGCCGGCCGGATTCGTGGCCGCGGCGGCCAGGGCGGCGCAGGAGGCGGCATTCGCCTCGGCGGCCCAGAGCTCAGCACCAGAGGCATCTGTCAGCCTTCGCGAATTCGCCGATGTCTCCGCGAACAGTTCGGGAGCGTTGCCTTCCTTTGGTGGCGACGGCACCAAGTCCGTGCGGGCGATCACGTCAGCGGACGTCCGGGGCACCGTGCCGGCGGGCGGCAAGGCAATCAGCGCGGTCGCCGCCAAGGTCCGCATGCTCTCCGACTTCGCCAGTGACGATGCCATCCCGGCAAGTGGGCCGGAGTCCGCCATCGCCGCCTCGTTTCGGGAAACCGATATCAGCCTGCCGACGGCACCGCCTGTCGCGCCATCTGTCGGACCGACGGTGATGGCCCCAGCGGCTGCGTCTCCCGCCGCGGAGTCGCCCGCGGCGGCAACGGCATCAGTTCCGGCTGCCGCGACCACCTCGCCCGCAATGGTGGCCGCTGTTCCGGCCGCTGTTCCGGCCGCTGT
>CAYSPN010000059.1:0-4759 GCA_964432895.1 uncultured Candidatus Kuenenia sp. | reverse complement strand
CTTCTTGACCGCCTCCAGGACGGTCTTGCCCCTCCCCACCTCAACCTCGACCTCTCGAAGCTTGGGGATGATCTGCTCAGCCAGTTCCTTCTTTCCGCGTGGCATTTGGTTGCCTCCCTTGGTTTGCTCCACCCCCAGATTGTCTCTCTGGAGGCGGTGCCGTTTAAGGGGGGCAGGTCAGAACTGCTCACACTGTTGCAGCACTTCAGGAAGGAGTGGCCAGGAGTCACTGCCGCCGAAGCCATGTTGAAAGTGTTCGTCTGGTCATGGGCGAGGCGGGAGGAGGTTGCTGGACTCAAGTGGGACGATCTTCGGCCTGTCGAGGATGAGGTCCACTTCGATACGGTCGGGAAACGGGGAGTCGAGAAGTGGTTCCGTATTCCCGGAACGGTTTATGGCGAACTGTTGGCTATCAAAACGGATAGCCCTTTCGTCTTCGCGAAACTCAACGACCAGATCCGGAATTTTCACCTTACTGAAGGACGCAAATCGGCCGCGAGGCTCGTGAAGGAATTCGGCGTTTACAACGCGGGCCGTTGGTTCTACGAGCGGGTTAAGGGGTGGTCAGGTGGCAAGGCTTATGTACACATGTTTCGTAAAACCTCGCTCCAGTACGCCCGGGCGGGTCAGGACGCCACCCAGTCGTTGGCGAAGGATGCCCGTGTGAGCGAGGGGGTCATGATGACCCACTACGTCAAGGAAGAGGATCTTCAGTTCCGGGCCGGGAGCAATGCCATGTTTCAGCGGCTATGCCTCTCGATGACGCCGGAGGTCGCCAGAGCCTTTGGCCATGAGCACTCCGCGACCGCAGTCCTGGAGCAACGATTGCGGGAGGCCATCGGCTCGCGGAATTGGCAGCTGGTGGGTCAGATCGCCAAGAAACTTGCCGGGCAGGATCGCCAGGCGGGCTGAGCCTGTGTTTTCCCGGTGAACTGCGGGAGGCTTTTGCCCTGGAATCTTCGCCGCCAGATCCGGCACTTGCTCGGGATCGAGTGTGAGCCGACCCGCTCTCAAGCCGGTACAGATTTGAGGATTTTTGAGGATTCCTGATGAGGCGACGAAACTCACCCATCACCTCAAATGCGTAAAGCACTGAAAAACATCGCTTTACGAATACGTCCGGAGAGGCTCGAACTCCCAACCCTCGGTTCCGAAGACCGATGCTCTATCCAATTGAGCTACGGACGCGTGGCCTAGGAGTATAGCAAGCCACGCCGGGCCAATTGCGACGATTCAGGCCGCGGCAAATCTCACCAGCCGCGGCGCCACGAACGACGCACGACCCGGTTGACGTGCCGGTAGGCATGCGGCGTGGGCGCGACCACGACCGGCCTCGGAGCGACCACGACCGGCCGGCTCACGACCACCGGGTAGGCCACGCGGGCCGGCACGACCCCTCCCACCCCGCCCCAGCCGCCGACCCCATACGGACCGAACCCGCTCCCGTAAAACCCGGGGCCGCCCAAACCAAAGCCCCCGAGCCAGAGCCCCTGGGCGTTCGCCTCCCGCGGAACGCCCCCGAAAACGCCCAGAAGGACCGCACAGACAACACCCGCAATCCAGGTACGACGCAGCATGCTGACCACCTCCATGAATCCGGGAAGCTGACAGATCGCTCCCGCGATCCTCTCTTTACGCAGCAATCCTGCGAATGATCGCTTCGTCACAAGACGCGGGCACCAGCCGCGGCCCCCGCCGGTCCCCGCCCCCCCGTTTCTGTGGACTGACAGCCCACGCCCCCCGCTGGATTCCGGCCGCGAAGCCACTCTCAAGCTTTGCCCCGGTTTGTGTGGCAAACTTATGTGAGAGTTGGACTAGGTCCGCCGACGGATTCCCGCCCCATGGCACACATCACACTCCGCGTTCTGCACGGCGCCGACCGTGGGCGGGTGTTCAACCAGATCCCCACGCCCGTCACCATCGGCCGCGAAGAGGGAAACACGATCCAGCTCAACGACGAGCGGATCAGCCGGTATCACCTGAAACTGCAGGACGACAAGGACAAGATCGTCCTCACCGACCTGGAGAGCACCAACGGCACCAAGGTCAACGGCGAGGATATCCAGGTGCGGATCGTGCGCGACGGCGACATGATCTCGGTGGGCCGGTCGCTGCTCCTGGTCGGATCGCACAGCGACATCGATCGCCGCATCTCTGAGATCGCCGCCAAGCTTCCTTCCGCTCAGGCGGGCCATGCCAAACAATTGCGCGAACGCATGGACAGGATCGCGAGCCATCAATCGGACGTGATCGAGGACGTGGGGCAGGTCCGCTCCCCGCTGCTGCCTGGCGGGCCACCGCCACTGCCAGAGCGATTGGGCCCCGCGCAGACGGCCGAACTGGCCGAGCTCCTCGACTACGTGCAGGGCGTGCTACGAGAGGCCACCGAAGGGGCCGTGATGCGGCCCGGCAACGAGACCGTGGAACTCGATTTCGCCCACTGGCAGGTGATGCTCGCGCTCCAATCCAGGCTGGCCGAACTGCTGCGCAGCATCGCCGAGCCGTCGTAACGAAAAACATCGCATCCTGCGATTTTTTCTTGGCGAACGCAGTTCGCCGGTGCTGCGCTTCGCATCCTGCGAAGCGGTCATCGGCGGTGCGAAATACTTCTGCCGGTCCGGCAGATCGTGCCGGGCCAATCCGGTACAATGCCGCATCCCCCGGAGCGAGCACACGGATGAGCACGCAGTCTTTCGTCCATCTCCACTGCCACAGCCACTACAGCCTGCTCGACGGGGCCAGCCCCATCGACCGGCTGGTCGATCGCGCTGTCGAACTCGGGATGAACTCCCTGGCAATCACTGACCACGGCAATCTGCACGGTGCCCTGGAGTTCTATCAGACCGCCAAGGCCGCCAAACTCAACCCGATCATCGGCTACGAGGCCTACATCGCCCCGGGCAGCCGCTTCCAGAAGGATGCCGGTAGCCAGAAAGACGCCAGCTACCATCTCACGCTCCTGGCCCGCGACAGAACGGGGTTCAACAACCTGCTCCAGCTGGCCACCAAGGCCTACCTCGAGGGATTCTATTTCAAGCCGCGGATCGATCGCGATCTGCTGGAGCAATACGGCGAGGGGATCATCTGCCTCTCCGGCTGTCTGTCGAGCGAGTTCAGCCGCTCGCTCATCGGCAGCTCCCGCGAGCAGCGGGAGTCGCTCGCTCAGGCCCGCGAGGTCGCAGGCTGGTTTCAGAAGCGGTTCGGTGACCGGTATTTCATCGAGATCCAGGACAACGGTCTGGAGGTGCAGCGGCAGGTGACCGACGTGGCCCTGGAACTCTCCCGCGAGCTTGGCATCCCACCCGTGGCCACCTGCGACTGCCACTACGTGAACCGGGAGGACGCCGAGGCGCAGGACATCCTTCTCTGCGTGAACACGGGGCGATTCCGCAGCGATGCCTCCCGCATGCGGATGGACTCGAGCGAGTTCTATCTCAAGAGTCCGACCGAGATGCACGCGGCCTTCACCGACCTCGACCGCGACTTCGTCGCGGCGGCCGTGAACCGCAGCCAGGAGATCGCCAACTCGGTCTCGATCGAGCTCGATCTGGGCAAGCGGCACTTCCCCGGCTTCGACGTGCCCGGTGGCCTGAGCGCGGCGGATGAACTGCGGCGGCTCTGCCTCGAAGGCCTCCGCGAACGCTACCAGAACGTGCCGAAACGCTGGGCAGACGCGACGGCTGATGGCGGCGAACGCGAACTGCATTCCCAGGTCATGGAGCGGCTGGAGCGGGAACTGGGCGTCATCAACACGCTCGGCTTCGCGAGCTACTTCCTGATCGTGTGGGACTTCGTCCGGCACGCCCGCGAGGTGGGCATCCCCGCGGCGGCGAGAGGTTCGGGCGTCGGGGCACTCGTGGCCTATTCGCTCTACCTGTCGCATGTCTGCCCGCTCGAATACGACCTGCTCTTCGAGCGGTTTCTCGACATCAACCGTCGGGAGGCACCCGATATCGATATCGACTTCTGCAAGGAACGCCGCGGCGAGGTCATCGAATACGTCAAGAAGAAGTACGGAGAAGCCAACGTCGCCCAGATCGGAACGTTTGGCACGCTGGCGGCCCGCGCAGCCATCCGCGACGTCGGCCGTGCCTTGGGGCTGCCGATCCCCCGCGTCGACCAGATCGTGGCCCTCGTGCCCGACCAGCTCAACATCTCGCTGGAGGAGGCGGCCGCGCCGGGATCGCAGCTCGCCGGAGCTTGCGAGGCCGATGCCGAAGTGCGGGAACTCGTCGATCTGGCACGGCGGATCGAGGGCCTCGCCCGCAATGTGGGAACGCACGCCGCCGCCGTCGTGATCGCCGACCGGCCGCTCGTGGAATACGTGCCGCTCCAGCGGGTGACCGGCAAGGAGGAAGTGATCACGCAGTGGGCGATGGGCGACGTCGAGCGAGCCGGGCTCATGAAGATGGACTTCCTCGGCCTGCGCTACCTGACGGTCGTCTCCAAGACGCTCGACATCATCTCCACGACGCGGGGCTCCCGGCCCGATCCGCTCGCCTTCCCGCTCGACGACCAGCCGACGTTCGACACGCTCTGCCGCGGTGAGACGAAGGGCATCTTCCAGCTGGAGAGCGGCGGCATCCGCGACCTGCTGCAGCGGATGAAGCCCGACCACTTCCTCGACATCGTCGCCGTCAACGCCCTCTATCGCCCAGGGCCGCTGGAGGGCGGCATGGTCGATGACTATGTCGCGGTGAAACACCGGCGAAAGCGGGCCGAGTATCTCCACCCCGTCATGAAGGACGTGCTGGAGGAG
>CAYSPN010000058.1:0-6780 GCA_964432895.1 uncultured Candidatus Kuenenia sp. | reverse complement strand
TATTGAGGACCGTGACACGGAGATGTGGATGATCCTCGACAAACACCGCACGATCGCGGGCCCGGGCTTCAACCGCTGGCTCGTGCCGCCGGCGGCCCTCTGCATTCACCTCTGCATCGGCATGGCGTATGGGTTTTCAGTGTTCTGGCTGCCGCTCACGCGGGCCGTCGGCATCACGTCGCCGGTGGTCTGCCCGGCGGGCATGGGCTTCCTCGAGAAGCTCACCACCACCACCTGCGACTGGGACAAGCCGCTCCTGGGCTGGATGTATACGCTGTTCTTCGTGTTCCTCGGATCGAGCGCGGCGGTGTTTGGCACATGGCTCGAAAAGGCTGGCCCCAGAAAAGTCGGCGTCGTGGCGGCCTGCTGCTGGTGCGGCGGACTCGTGATCTCAGCGGCCGGCGTGTATCTCCACCAGTTGTGGCTCCTCTGGCTCGGCTCGGGTGTGATCGGCGGCATCGGCCTCGGGCTCGGCTACATCTCGCCGGTGTCCACGCTCATCAAGTGGTTCCCGGACCGTCGGGGCATGGCCAGCGGCATGGCGATCATGGGCTTCGGCGGCGGCGCGATGATCGGCTCGCCATTGGCCGACAGGCTGATGAAGTATTTTGCGGGGCCGGAGTCGGTCGGCGTCTGGCAGACGTTTCTGGTGCTCGCGGCAATTTATTTTGTCTTCATGATGCTCGGCTCGTTCGCTTATCGTGTGCCGCCCGACGGCTGGGCTCCCGCAGGCTGGCCTGGGAAAGCGTCTCCCACGCCCACGGCAGCCAGAACGCATCAAGCGGCCCAATCGATGACGGTGGGCCAAGCCTGCCAGACGCGACAGTTCTGGCTGCTCTGGCTGGTCTTGTGCCTGAATGTGTCGGCAGGTATCGGCGTGATCGGCATGGCGTCGCCGATGCTGCAGGAGGTTTTTGGGGGCAGGTTGCTCGGAGAAAATATCTCCTTCGAACAACTCAGCGCCGCACAGCTCGGCAGGGTGGCGGCGATGGGCGCCGGCTTCACAGGGCTCTTGAGCCTGTTCAACATCCTGGGGAGATTCTTCTGGTCCTCCCTGTCCGACACGCTGGGCCGGAAGACGACCTACGCCCTGTTCTTCCTGCTGGGAGCGGTGCTCTATGCCGCGGTGCCAAGCGTTGGACACACAGGCAACATCCCCCTGTTCTGCGGGATCTTCTGCCTGATCCTGACAATGTATGGTGGCGGGTTCGCGGCGATCCCGGCGTATCTGGCGGATCTGTTCGGCACGGGCAACGTGGGCGCGATCCACGGCCGACTGCTCACCGCCTGGAGCGTCGCGGGCATCCTCGGGCCGGTGCTCGTCAATTATCTCAACGAGTATCAGGTGCATGCTGGCGTGCCCCGGTCGCGGGCCTACGACCAGACGATGCTGCTTTTGGCCGGGCTGCTCGTCGCGGGCTTCGTCTGCAATCTTCTCGTGCGACCTGTGCAGAGACCGCAGCCGTGCAGCGGTGACGATGCCAGCGCCGCTCCTCCGTCCGGTCGCCTTCCTGCCGCCCCACACCAGAGCGGCCCGTGGGAGCCATCCCCGACCGCCGCGGCCGCCGGCCCGGATCATGCCTGGAGCGGCATCTGGCTCGTGTTGTTTTGGTTGCTCGTGGCAGTCCCCATGGCCTGGGGTGTCTGGATGACCCTCCGACAGGCGTGGGCGTTGTTCGGTTGAGAGCCGGCGCGATTTCGCCGCGGAGTCTGGCCACACTTTCGCAGCCACTCCCGGTCACGGTATGGTGTCGCTCGGGCCGCGTCTTTCTTGCGTCCATCTTGTGGAATCACCCCCTCACGCCCGGCGGTCTCCAATGCCCTTCTGCGACGACTCCTTCCTGCTCTCCTGCGATACCGCTGCCTCCCTCTATCACGATGTCGCGGCACGGCAGCCGATCATTGATTACCACTGCCACCTGAGCCCGCGCGACATCGCGGAAGACCGCCGGTTCGAAAACCTCCACGCCATCTGGCTCGATGGCGACCACTACAAGTGGCGGGCCATGCGGGCCAATGGCATCGCCGAGGCTCGCATCACCGGTGCCGCCTCCCCACGGGAAAAATTCCAGGCGTGGGCCGAGACCGTGCCGCACACGCTCCGCAATCCCCTCTTCCACTGGGCGCACCTGGAGCTGCGGCGCCACTTTCAGATCGACGACCTGCTGGACGACACGACCGCCCAGCGGATCTGGGACGAGGCCAACCGTCAACTGACCACAGGCGACCTCACGGCGCGGGGCATTCTCCGGCAGATGAACGTCGAAGTGGTGGGCACGACCGACGACCCCGCCGACAGCCTCCAGTGGCACGATCGCATCGCCCGCGACGCCTGCGCGACGAAGGTCGTGCCCACCTTCCGCCCCGACGCGGCGGCAAAGGTGCACGACCCCCATCGCGTCCAGGCCTGGGCCCGTCGGCTTTCGGAAGTCGCCGGCTGCGGCGCCGACACGTTCACCGGGCTCATCGCCGCGATCGATAAACGGCATGCCGACTTCGCCGCGGCCGGTGGCCGGGCCACCGACCATGGGCTCCTCCGCCTGCCAGACACCGACTGTACCGAGGCCGAGGCCGCGGCGATCTGGCACCGCGCCATGGCAGGCACGGCCGCGACGCCAGAGGAGGCGGAAAAGTTTTCCCTGTTCCTTGTGCTTCATGTCGCCCGCCTCAACCATGCCAAGGACTGGGCGCTGCAGTTGCATCTGGGTCCGTTTCGGGATCCCAACCCGCATCTGGCCGCGGCGCTCGGTGCCGATGCCGGCTGCGACACGATCGGCGACACCGTGCAGGGGCCTGGGCTGGTCCGCTTCCTCGGCCGTCTCTCCGCCGAAAACACGCTGCCGCGGACGATCCTCTACAACATCAACCCGGCCGACAACGCCCTCTTCGCTGCTCTCCCCGGCTCGTTTCAGGACGGCATCCTCCCCGGCAAAATCCAGTGGGGCAGTGCCTGGTGGTTCATGGATCAGGAACGCGGCATGCGGGACCAGATGAACATGCTCTCCGACCTGGGACTGCTCTCCAGGTTCGTCGGCATGGTGACCGATTCTCGGTCGTTCCTTTCCTATCCGCGGCACGAATACTTCCGACGGATCCTCTGCGACCTGGTCGGCGCCGACATCACCAGTGGCCGGCTCCCCAACGACGCTGCGTGGCGGCGGAACCGGGTCGTGCCACTGATCGAGAATGTCTGCGCGAAGAATGCCCGCCGGTATCTTGGTTTCGATCGTCTTGGATTCGATCGTAGCTGAAGCCCATGCCCACTCCCTCCCGACGCCTGTCTCTCACGCGGCACCTCGTGCTGCCCGTGGTGGGGCTCGTGCTGGCGGCGGTGCTGGCCAATGTCGGCTTCTCGGCCTGGCTGGCTGCGCGGCGGTCGGCGGAGGCGACTCGTGCCGCTCAGCAGCAGGTGGCCGATGCCCTGCGAGCATCACGGGTGTCGCTCTCGGCGACTGTGCTCGACGCCCTGCACCGGCTGACGGGCAGCCACTTTCTCATCTGGGAAGAATCGGCCCGACGTGTCGGTCTCTCCACGCTGCCCCCGGAGACGCTCGAGACTGTTCAAGGCGACGCGGTAGCCGCTGCCATCCGCGCAGGCAGCGGCACCTTCTGCGGGCAGCGGTACCGGCTGGGCACGGTCCGCAGCGAGGGTGTGCGGCCGGAGACGGTGCTCATCCTCACGCCCGAGCGATCGTTCATCGCCCGCACTTTTGATGCGGTCTGGCCCGTGCTGGCGGTGGCGGCAGCGACGCTTGCGGTGCTCGTGCCATTGGGCCTGCGAACGACGGGCCGGCTCGCGGCGCGGATCACCGCCGTCGAAAGGCACGTGGCACGGATCGCAGAGGGAGAGTTTGGCCAGACGCTCATCACCAGCGATGCTGACCCAGCCGCCAGCGACGAGATCAGCCGGCTCGTGAATGGCGTCAACCATATGAGCCTGCAACTGGAACAGCTCCGCAGTTCGCTCGTCGCGGGTGAGCGACAGCGGCTGCTCGGTCAATTGGCAGCCGGGTTCGCCCACGAACTCCGCAACGCCGTCACCGGCGCCCGGCTGGCGATCGATCTGCACCGCCGCCGCTGTCCGGCAGGAGCGGGCAGCGGCCCTCCCGACGACAGCCTCACCGTCGCCGGCAGGCAGCTCGACATCCTGGAGGAGGAGGTTCGCGGCCTGCTCGCCCTGGCAAAAACGCCGGCGCACCAGAAGCAGCCGCCTGAGCCGATCTCCATCGACCGGCTCCTGGCGGAGGTCCGCGACCTCACGGCCCCACGGTGCGACCACGCCGGAGTGCGGATGCTTTGCGAACTCCCCACGAACCTGTCGATCATCGGCCGCCACGACAGTCTGCGGGCGGCGCTGGTGAATCTCGCGCTCAACGGCATCGACGCCGCCGGCCGTGGTGGCAGCGTCTGGCTGTCCGCCACTGCGGCCGGTTCGCAGATCATCCTGGCCGTCGACGATTCGGGGGCCGGCCCGCCGGAGAGCGTGCGGGACTCGATGCACGAGCCGTTTGTCACGTCGAAGCCAGAGGGGATCGGCCTCGGACTCGCCGTCGCCCGGGCCGTGGCCGAGGAACACGGCGGCACGCTCGCCTGGGAACGAACCGTCGGCCGCACGCGATTTGCGATTTCGCTGCCGGCGCAGACACTGAAGGATGGCAACGGCTGAGGGTACGCCCGCGGCACGTGCCACAGGCCCCGGCCCGTCCGCACCGGCACGATCCCATGAGCCGCATCCTCATTATCGACGACGAGCCCGCCATCGGCTGGAGCCTGCGCGAGATGCTCTCCGACGAGGGCCACACCGTGGAGGTGGCGGCGAGCGTCGAGGCGGGGCTCGAGATCTGCGGCCGCTTCGAGCCCGAAGCAATGCTGCTCGATGTCCGCCTTCCGGGCCGCGACGGACTCTCCTCGCTCCCTGAGCTGCGCAGCATCGTCCCACACGCACCGGTCGTGGTGATGACGGCCTTCGGCGATCTCGATACCGCCGTGCGGGCGGTGAACGCGGGGGCCTTCGACTATCTCGTGAAGCCATTCGATCTGGAGAGCGTGTCGCGGATCGTCACGCAGGCGCTGGCCGAGCGGGACCAGCGGACGGTGGCCCGGGCGAACCCAGCGACAGCGACGGTCACCGACGCCGCGTTGCTGGTCGGTTCATCGCCGCCCATGCAGGAGGTCTTCAAAAAGATCTCGTTGGTCGCACCGACCGATCTCCCCGTGCTCATCACCGGCGAGACCGGCACCGGCAAAGATCTGGCCGCCCGCGCCATCCACGCGCACGGCCCGCGGCGTCACCGGCCGTTTGTGGCCACCAGTCTCGGCGCGCTGTCACCAAGCGTGATCGAAAGCGAACTCTTCGGACACGTCCGCGGCGCCTTCACAGGCGCCACGTCTGATCGACCCGGCCTGTTCGCCATCGCGGATGGGGGCACGCTGTTCCTCGATGAGATCGGTGAGGCGTCGCTCGACCTGCAGGTGAAACTGCTGCGGGCGCTGGAGAGTCGGGAAGTAACGGCCGTGGGATCCGCCACGCCGCGGAAGCTCGATGTTCGCGTGATCGCCGCGACCAACCGCGACCTTGCGGCGGCGATCGCCGCGGGAACGTTTCGCGAGGACCTCTACCATCGGCTCCATGGATTTCCGATTCACATGCCGCCACTGGCGGCTCGCGGCGACGACATCGACACGCTGGCGGCACATGTGCTCGCCCAGCATGCCGCCGGACGGCCGGCGCAGACCATGTCAGAGGAGTTTCTGGCCGCCCTGCGCGGCCGGCCGTGGCCCGGCAATGTCCGTGAGCTCAAGCACGCGATCGAATATGCCGCGGTGGTCGCCCGCGGCGGCATGCTGAGGCCGGAGCACCTGCCTGCGCCACCGGCCGCCGCAAGCCAGCCAGCCGGCGGCACTGCGGTCGATGCCCAGGTGGTGGCCGCCGTAGGAGCCTGGGTGGATGCCGCCCTCGCCAACGGCACCGCGACCGCCGGCCCGCTGCACGAACCACTGATGAGCCTCGTCGAAACCACGCTCGTGCAGAAGGTCGTCGCTGCCGCCGGCGGCAACCGTACCGCCGCCGCCAAGCTGCTCGGCCTCGACCGGGCCACGCTCCGCTCCAAGCTCGGCCGGTGAACGATCCACCGCGCGCGGGGAAAGAATCGCCGCGTGTCGTCGCGGAAACCGCGGTGTTCTGCCATCGTACGACCGGCACGCTATTTGCTCGACAGTCTGGCCATGACGCGAACCCTTCACCCATCCCGTCCCGGTTTTACCCTCGTCGAGCTCTTGGTGGTGATCGCCATCATCGGCACGCTCGTCGGCCTGCTCCTGCCGGCGGTGCAGTCGGCCCGCGAGGCGGCGCGTCGCAGTGCCTGCAGCAACAATGTCCGTCAGCTCGCGCTGGCAACGCACAACTACCAATCGGCCAGGGGCACCTTTCCGCCGAGCATGCGCCATACGCCCGGCACAAACTTCGTGGGCAACAACGGCTCCTGGGCGATCCATGGCCGCATCCTTCCCTATCTTGAGGAGGGCGCCACGGCCGTGAAGGTGAACCTTGAGCAGGCCTGGGACGAAGGCTTCGGCCCCCCGGAGAATCTCTCCAAGAACTGGGGGACGGTGAAGGACGCCCGCATCGGCCCGTTCTTCTGCCCGAGCGAAACGAATCTCGTCTTCCGCACCAAGACCCGCAGTGGCACGGAGGTCCCGTATGTCTTCCCTCACACATACGGATTCAACTTTGGCACCTGGTTCGTCTATGACCCCGCGACGGGACAGGGGGGCGACGGG
>CAYSPN010000057.1:0-1772 GCA_964432895.1 uncultured Candidatus Kuenenia sp. | reverse complement strand
CGTCGGTTACGTGAACGAGCACTTGTGGCTTGTGACCAACAATCCGCAGGCCAAACAGATACCTGTCCCCGTGGAGGGGCAGGTCCAGGCGGACATTTCGGTCAGCCCCGCGTCTCTGTTCCTGGGTGTATTGCTGCCGGGCCAGAGCGTTACGAAACAACTTGTTGTGCGAGGCCATAAGCCATTCCGCATCACCTCGATTGAGGGCGACTGCAAATGCCTCCAGGCGACCGCTCCCAAAGGAGAAGAGGCCAAATCGCTCTACCTTGTCCCGGTTACCTTCACCGCCGGAGAGACGACCGGCCGGATCGAGCAAAGCGTCCACATCCAGACGGATTCGGGTCCGACGATTCTGACGATACCTGCATACGCCGTGGTTGGTGGGTAGCGGCCCGATCCGGGCCTGTATGCCGTGGGGCGACCGACGCCAGACTCGCCGTAGAGGAGGATCATCGACATGCAGACTCAGTAGTTCCAAGTTTGGGGGATTGGGGCCAAAAGTGATATAGGTGAACGCAAGGTCCCTGTGGTAAATGACTTGTGTCAAGCAGGTCACTATCACGGAGGGACCCATGCGTTCAAGGACTGAGTATAGCGTTGGTTCTCGGCAAGTCCACGACCGTGCCGCCGCGGTCATCCAGAATCACGTTGGGCTGACGGATCACGGCCACCGATGCACCGCGTCGATCGTCATCACGATCCTGTTGTACGCCGCCTCGCGGATCACCTCGGTCTTCGACGCCCGCGGGCGTTTGGCCGGGGCGCCGTCGGACCAGGCTGTGCGCGATGCCCTGCGGGCAATCCTGCCGCCGATCGACGAGTTGGAGCGGCGGCTCAATGCGGGCCTGGCCGCCGACTTGCCCAAGACCCTGCGGAAACGCCGCTATCCGATGGCGATCGATCTGACGCGGATCCCCTACCACGGCGAGCCGTACCGCGACCCCGAAGAGATCTATCGTGGCGAGCCCAAGAGCGGCACGTCGCATTTCCACGCCTACGCCACGGCCTACGTCGTCCGCCACGGGCGGCGGTTCACCGTCGCCATGACGCGGCCGCAAACCTCGCCACCCAGAACAATCGAAGAGCCTCTGGCGGTTCTTCGCGTGGAGACGCAGCGGTTGGTCGAAGCACTCGTGGCGCGACAAGCATGGACGCCAGGCAACGGTGGGCATCTGCGTCGTCCACGGCCGGTTTGGCAAGCGGAAAAAGCCCGCGTGGCCACGGACGTTCGTCTATGCGTTTTGGGGCTTTCAGCCGGGCTCCTGCATGTGGGTCCGGGAAACGTACCGCACCCGATTCGCCATCGAAACCACGTATCGGCAGATGAACCAAGCCCGCATCCGCACCTGCACCCGCGATCCGCTCCCGCGGCTCTTGTTCGTCGGCCTGGCGTTGATCCTTCGCAATGTCTGGGTGTGGCTGCATCTGGTCTGCCTCGCCGTCGCCCGCGGCCACCATCACGAACTGCACCCGGAGCGCCTACGCTTCCGCCGGATGCTCCTCTGGCTTCAACACCACGCCGAAACGCTCCTCGGCTTCCGTGACCTCACCGCAGCCGAACGTCCTATGCCACCGTAACTTGCGTCACCACATCCGAAAACGGCAAGACTTGGAACTACTGAGACTGCTGTTGGCGGCATCACCAACACGAGGCTCAGTAGGACGAGCACACTGACCGTTGAGTAGCGGCCAGCTCGACGCCAGAATCGACGAGTCCCGTCGGCAAGGGCGGGCAAGCCGCCCATGGCACCCACGTCGTGCTGTCCGCGGAC
>CAYSPN010000056.1:0-1505 GCA_964432895.1 uncultured Candidatus Kuenenia sp. | reverse complement strand
CACGGCGCTGGTTCGCATGACAAGACGGGCAAGCACTGCCCGGCCGGCGACCCCAACGGCAAGCTCGACATCGTCCGCTGCGCCGGCTACTGGCTCAAGGACGCCTCGAAACGCGGCATGCAGCACATCTGCTGGGACGGCTGCATGTTCCCCAACTCAACGCTCGAAAACCCAGCCACCTGGAACACGATCCTCAAGACCATGCTCGCGGTCAGAGACGCCCACGGCTGGAACTAGTTTCGCTCGGATGCCTCTTGCGTTAGGACTGTTTTGGATACAGCGAGCGGAGGGATCGGCGGAAGCTCGAGGAGCATATGAGATTGCGACCTTCTGAGCGATGAACTGCCGCAGGTCGTGGAAGGAGCAAGCTCATCCGCGACGAGACTTCTGCCGTCCCGCAGCGGACCACTCCACACGACTTATCACCCCCTAACTCTCACCACCACCACCACCACCACCCCACCACCACGAAGGACCTCTCCCATGGCAAAACCCCTCCGCATCGGCATGATCGGCTACGGCTTCATGGGCCGCGCCCACTCCAACGGCTACAACCGCGTCAAGGATTTCTTCGACCTGGAATACCTGCCGGTGCTGCAGGCGGTTGCAGCCCGCGATCCCGAGAAGGCAAAGGCCTTCGCCGACCGCTGGGGCTACAAGCGGGTCGAGACCGACTGGCGGAAGCTCGTCGCCGCCGATGACATCGACGCCATCGACATCTGCACCCCCAACAATCTGCACGCCGAGATCGCCATCGAGGCGGCCAAGCACGGCAAGGCGATCCTCTGCGAGAAGCCGCTGTCGATGGACGTGGCCGAGGGTGAGAAGATGTGCGCCGCCGTCGAGAAGGCCGGCGTGCCGAACACGGTCTGGTACAACTATCGCCGCATCCCGGCGGTGACGTTCGCGAAGAACATCATCGACAGCGGCAAGCTCGGCCGGATCTTCCACTACCGGGCCAATTTTCTTCAGGATTGGACGATCAACGCCGACCTCCCGCAGGGAGGCGCGGCGCTCTGGCGTCTCGACGCCGCTGCCGCCGGCTCAGGCGTGACGGGCGACCTGCTCGCCCACTGCATCGACACGGCGATCTGGCTCAATGGACAGGTTTCCGACGTCACCGCCATGACAGAGACTTTCGTGAAGGAGCGGACGCACCAGCTCACGGGCAAGGTCGAGAAGGTGGGCATCGACGATGCCTGCTCCTTTCTCTGCCACTTCAAGAACGGCTCGCTGGGCCTCTTCGAGAGCACCCGGTATGCCCGCGGCCACAAGGCGCTCTACACGTTCGAGATCAACGGCGAGAACATGAGCCTGAAGTGGGATCTCCACGATCTCCACCGGCTGCAGGTGTTCGACTACAAGGACGAGGGCCCGATGCGGGGCTGGAAGAGCGTCCACGTCACCGACAGTGACCACCCCTACATGGACAAGTGGTGGGTGCCCGGCTTGGCGATCGGCTACGAGCACAGCTTCGTGCACCAGGTGGCCGACTTCCTCGAGGC
>CAYSPN010000055.1:0-2132 GCA_964432895.1 uncultured Candidatus Kuenenia sp. | reverse complement strand
GACTTCAAGTTTATGCACCGCGGGTGCGGCAGCCATCTCGAGGGTGGTCTCGTAGGTTTCGAAAAGCGGCGTGGTGTGGACGATTCCGTCGTCTGAATTCGAACGCGCTGGGTCGAAGCCATCGACGCGGAACCGATGCGGCCCATGAACGACACCTGGAGCCTCACGACGCTGGCCAAGTCTGCCACGCGTTGGTGGAAAATGCTACTTTTCCCCAGCGTATGGAGACAAGACGCTGCTCCTCGCCGGCAGTGGAGGGGACTCGCGTGGGTTTGCGATAGGCTTGGGGGACGTTGGACGATACCGGCAGCCGAGGGACGACATTCATCATGCAGAAGATCAAGCCCATGTTCACCCACTCAAGCCGAACGGTTGTTCTTTCGTTGCTCGCATGCTTCGTGCCGGCCTGCACGTTGCCGCTGGCCGTGTCGCGAGCCGACGAGGGGATGTGGCTCTTCAGCCACCCGCCGCTTGAGCGACTGGAGAAAGACCACGCGGCTGGCCTCAAGGGGGCGAAGCTGTCGCCGGAATGGCTGACGCACCTGCAGCAGTCATCGGTGCGGTTCAACTCGGGTGGCTCGGGGTCGTTCGTCTCGGCCGACGGCCTCGTGCTCACCAACCACCATGTCGGGGCCGACAGCCTGCAGAAGCTGGGGGCCGAGCAGCACAACTACTATCGCGACGGCTTCGCGGCGGCCACGCAGGCCGACGAGCTCAGGTGTCACGACCTCGAGCTCAACGTGCTCGTCTCGATCGAAGACGTCACCGCGCGGGTGCAGGGAGCCGTCATACCTAGCATGCCTGCGGCCGACGCGTTTGCCGCCCGCCGCAAGGCGATGGCGGAGATTGAGAAGGAGTCGCTCGCCGCCACCGGCCTACGGAGCGACGTGGTCACGCTCCATCAGGGCGGTCTCTACCATCTCTACCGATCGAAAAAGTACACCGACGTGCGGCTCGTCTTCGCACCGGAGCAGCAGATCGCGTTTTTCGGTGGAGATGCCGACAACTTCGAGTTTCCACGCTACAACCTCGACGTCTGTTTCTTTCGGGCCTACGAAAACGGCAAGCCGGCACAGGTGCCGCACCATCTCACCTGGAGCCGGCAGCCGGTCGCCACGGGGGATCTCGTGTTTGTGTCGGGCCACCCCGGCCACACCGACCGTGCCGACACCCTCCGCGAACTCCTCGCGATGCGGGACCGGCAAATTCCGTTTTCGCTCGCCACGCTCAACCGGCTGGAGGTGATGCTCGACGCCTATGCCGACGAGGGGCCAGAGGAGAGGCGGCAGGCGATGGGCGATCTCTTCGGCGTGCAGAACAGCCGCAAGGCCCGTGAGGGAATTCTCGCGGGTCTGCTCGATCCCAAGTTCATCGCGAGGAAGCGGGCGTCGGAGGAGAAACTCCGCGAGCTGGTGGCCAAGCGTGCCGCCGCCGCAGCAGGTGTGTCGCAGCCGTCACCATTCGACCGGATCGAGCAGGTTGAGAAAGACATCGCCGCCGTCGCCCTGCGGCACAATCTGCTGGAAGGTGCCGTGGGCTTCAACAGCCAGTATTTTGGCAATGCCCGCACGCTGCTGCGGGCCGCCGCCGAGTCGGGAAAACCGAGCGGTGAGCGGCTCCGCGAATACCGCGACTCCAATCGCGAGTCGCTGGAGCTCGCACTCTTTTCCGACGAGCCGGTCTACGACGCCTTCGAGATCGTGAAGCTGGCCGACTCGCTCACGTTTCTGGCGACGTCGCTCGGGCCCGATGATCCGCTGGTTCAAAAAGTGCTCTCGGGAAAATCGCCCCGGGAGCGGGCGGCGGAACTGGTCCGCGGCACGGAGCTGGGCAAGCGGGGCGGGGCGGACGCGGCGCGGCCCGACACGCGGCGCGCTCTCTACGACGGCGGGCAGGCGGCGGTCGCCGCGTCGACCGATCCGATGCTCGGCCTAGCGCGCATCGTCGACGAGGAGTCGCGGGCGCTGCGAAAAATCGTCGAGGCCGCGGGCGAGACCAAGCGGCAGGCCCATGCGGAGATCACGCAGGCCGTGTTTGCCAGTGAAGGGGAGAGCGTCTATCCCGATGCCACCTTCACGCTGCGGCTCGCCTACGGCACGGTCAAGGGATATGAAGACGCAGGAAAACAGGTG
>CAYSPN010000054.1:0-3624 GCA_964432895.1 uncultured Candidatus Kuenenia sp. | reverse complement strand
CTGTTCGCACCATGTTTGAAGGCGTTCTCAAGGTTGTCGTGGTCGACGATTCTGCCCTTTACCGGCAGATGCTCCTCACGGTCCTCGGCAGGATCGCTGGTGTGGAGGTGGTCGGAACGGCTGCTGACGGCGACGCGGCGGTGGAAGTCATCGCGCGGATCAGGCCGGACGTCGTCACGCTCGACGTGCAGATGCCGGGTCGAGACGGGATCGAGGTGCTACGGGCACTCAAGCAACGTGGGCTGTCGCCACGGTCGATCATGGTCAGCAGTCTCACCGCACAGGGAGCGCCGACGACGGTCGCCGCCCTGATGGAGGGCGCCTTCGACTTCGTGCTCAAGCCCGCGGGCGGCGATCTGCACGTCACACGCGACACCATCCAACGCGAGCTCGCCGAGAAGTTGGCCGCCGTACGGGAGAGCATGGGGGCTCCGGTTGTGGCCGCCGCGACGCCGCCGATGGAGCGGCCGTTCCGGCCCTCCGCAGCGGCACGCTTCGACGCCATCGTGATCGGTACTTCGACCGGTGGCCCTCAGGCCCTGCGGTCCGTGATCCCGCTGCTGCCTGCCGATCTGCCGGTGCCGGTGTTTGTCGTGCAGCACATCCCGGTCCAGTTCACGGCCAGCCTCGCCGAGCGGCTCGACGGGATGTCGCCACTGCGGGTCGTGGAGGCGGCTGACGGCATGCTCGTGGCGCCGGGCATGGTGCTCGTGGCACCGGGGAACAGGCATCTGGGCGTGGCGCAGCGGGGAGAGCGGGTGGCGTGTGTGCTCGACGATGGTCCGCGGCGTCGCGGCTGTCGGCCGTCGGTCGACCATCTCCTGGAGTCGGCCGCGCGGCTCTACGGCGGGAGGGTGCTGGCGGCGGTGCTCACTGGGATGGGCTGCGACGGGCTCGACGGGTGTCGCGAGCTGAAGCGGCGAGGGGGCACGGTGCTGGGGCAGTCGGCCGCGGGATGCGTCGTCTATGGCATGCCGAAAGCGGTCAGTGATGCCGGTCTGGTCGATGAGGTGGTGCCGCTCGAGCGGATGGCTTCACGGCTGTCCGCCTGGCTGCGTGGCACGGCTGGGGAGTGAAAAACGGATTCCCTCGCTCGCGCGTCGGGCTTGCATGGGAGCCCGTCCATCCATGGGGAGCCCGTCCATCCATGGGGAGCCCGTCCATCCATGGGGAGCCCGTCCATCCAAGCCCGCAGCGCAAGCAAGGGAATATGGGTCGCCTGCACATCCCGTGACGGCGTTCAATCCAGCGGCCTACTCGAGCAGTTCCAGCCAGGCGCGGATCTCGTTGTCGTATTCGCTCGCCAGTCCGCCCACGATCAGCTGCCGGTGGAAGCTCGCGGCGCCCTCCTTCACCAGATCGGCATCCTCAGCGCTCGGAAACCGCCGGGCCGGGTCGGAGGCGATCATGCCCCGGATGAAGTTCATCAGCAGCTCGTTGCAGGTGACGTCAGCCGGCAGGATCTGCGGGAGGCGGTGGGCGAGCGACCGCTTGGCTTCCAGCAGGTCGCGGTAGGACTGCAGCCCTGCGAAGGGCGGCTGGCCTGAGAGCATCTCGATGAGCACGTAGCCGAGGCTGGCCAGGTCGGACCGGGGCGTGTTCTCACGGCCCTCGAGCACCTCGGGGGCCGCATACGACGGCGTGCAGGTGCGGTTGGGCGGCATGTCGTCGAGCGCGAGGGCCGAGCCGATGTCGATGATTTTCGCGTTGCCCGTCCGCTTCACCATGATGTTGGAGCTCTTGATGTCGCCATGCACGATCTCCTCCCGGTGCAGGGCGGCCAGAGCCGCCAAGCACTCGCGGACGATCGCGATCGCCACGCCGGGTTTGAGCCGTGATTGCTGGGGCCCCGCCGTCACGATCACGTTGTTCAGGTGCCGCCAGCGGTCGTCGCCCACGCTCGCCCGGGTCTGGGCGAGCAGTTCCGGAGCCAGCAGCCGCGAGAGATCGTAGCCGTCGATCCACTCCATCTCCATGATGCGGATCCGCCGCTGCTCGACGAAGTTGTGCACGTCGAGCAGGTTGTCCTGCTGGATCTGGGCCACCCGGGAGGCCACCTTGGCGATGCGATTCATCCCCTCGTCGTAGATCGCCTCCGACTCGTATCGTTCCGGCGAGAAGATCTTGAGGGCCACCGGCAGACTGAAATTGTCGGTGCCTCGCCGCTCGGTGAGAAACACTACCCCCTGCCCTCCCGCGCCGAGTCGGCGGGTGAGCGCGTGGTACTCGGTCCAGGCGAGGCGGCCCGCATCCAGGATTTCGCCGTAGCGGGAGAGCAATTCCTCGGGACAGCGGCTGCCGACGTCGCCGCTGACGGAAATCGTCGGCCGATCGTTCTGCGCCGGAGGGCCCTCCTGGTAGATCGTGGTGTTCATCGTGTCTGGCTGGCTGGTCATGATGCTTCGGGTGATGCTTCAGTGCAGGGCGACCCGGGAAAGCCGGCTGGTTCGGGAAAGACAGCCGGCTCGGGAAACCCAAGCCGCTTGTCGACCAGATTCCGCAGACTTCCACCAGTGAGATACCTGCGGAGATTGTCGCAGAAAAAGTCGGTCATCGCATCAATTCGGCGGGCCGATTGGCCGGCGACGTGGGGCGTGATCAGGAGTCTCGGGGCCTGCCAGAGGCGGCTTTCCGGCGGCGGCGGTTCGACGGGCGTCACATCGACTGCGGCGGAGTCGAGATGGCCGCTCTCGAGGGCGTCGACCAGGGCGTTTTCAACGACGAGCGGGCCGCGGGCCATGTTGACGAGGATCGCGCCGCGTTTCATCCGCGCGATCGCGGCAGCGTCGATGATGCCACGGGTCTGGGGCGTGAGCGGCGCGCAGAGAAAGAGAATATCGGCCTCCTCGAGCACGGAGGGGAGCGTCTCAGGGCCGCCGAGCCGGTCGACAGCGGCAGGCTTGCGGACGGGAAAGTAGTCGGTGGCGACGATCCTCACGCGGAACGGTGCGAGCACCTCCACCAGCCGGCGGCCGACGCCCCCCAGGCCCACGATGCCGACGGTCGCGTCGGTGAGGTCGCGGGTGGGACGGCGGACGAACTCCTGCCGTCGCTGTTGTTCCAGGAAGAGCGGAATCCGCCGCGTGCAGGCGATGGCCAGGCCGAGGCCGTGCTCGGCGACCTGATCGGCGAGCACTCCGGAGGCGCTCGTGACAATGATGTCCGAGCCGACCACCACCGGCACCAGGCAGTGGTCGAGGCCGGCGGCCGAAGACTGGATCCAGCGGAGCCGACCTCCCTGAACAACGGCCTCCCAGGGCACCGGCACCTTGGGATGGCCGCAGAAAATGTCGGCGGTGGGCAGTTCGGCCGCCACCCGCTCCTGGCCGGCGTCAACCAATTCAGCGTGCGGGGCCACCGCCTGAATCTGAGCGATGTGGTGGGGCTCGACGGGATAGCAGAGGACGATGCGCATGCCCACGGTTTTCACCCGAAAGGACTGAAATTGGCAAGTCGGGGGGCGGAAAATGCGCCGTGGCATCGGGCCCGCGGCTTGCCCAGACGGGTTTTCGTGGTTCAATACGAGCAGGCGGATGAAAAGATTCCTCCGCCTGTGCCGATAGTCTTTTGAAACGTAGTCTTCGAGCCCGCGTGGCAGCTTGCCATCACCCCGCCTCGGGCCCT
>CAYSPN010000053.1:0-10401 GCA_964432895.1 uncultured Candidatus Kuenenia sp. | reverse complement strand
TTCACGGCCACGGCCGTTCGGGCCCAGTCGTCGGCCACGTTGGCCACCCGCCCGGCGCAGGCGAGCGCAAGCTTCGCGCGGGCCGATGCATCGCATGCCGCATGCAGCCGTGCACCGGCGGCCAGCGACGTCAACGTGTCTTCCAAACGCTCGATCGATTCAGGCATTGGAGGCTTTCGACAGGATGACACAACTGTTTCCATCCAAGCCCGCAGCGCAAGCAAGGGTTCTCTGCGTAGTATACGGCTCAACTACTTGCCGATGCAGTGCCGCGAAAAGATCCGATCGATGAGATCGGTGCCGAGTTCGGCACCGGTCACCTCGCCGACCGCAGCCACCGCCTGATGAAGCAGGCCGGCCACGACCGCCTCGTCACGCGGCCCGCCACTGCCTCCCGCGATCGCCGCTGTCCATGCCGCCCCGACCGCCTCCCGGGCAGCCGCCACGCCCACCTGCATCCGCAGCGTGGCAGGCGACCTGCCGCCGGGCAGACTGGCCACGGCGCTGAGGATCACAGTCTTCAGCGCGGCGATGCCGGCGCCAGAGCGACTGCTCGTGACGCATGGCGACGCGAATTCGGGAAGCTCTGGTGGCGCGGCCAAGTCGCATCGCGTGATCACATCGATCCGCGGCGCGGCAGCTGGGAGTGGCGGCGAGGCCGGCGCGGCCACGGCCGCCGCATCGATACAGACGACCACGACATCGGCCCGGGCGATCTCCGCCCTCGCCCGCTCTGCGGCCGCCTGTTCAATCGGACCGTGAGCCGCCGGCCCGCCGACATCGCCCGCCGGGTCATCGACCACGCCGGCCACATCAACGAGCAGGCAGGCGGGATGGGTCGGATCGGTATCGAGTCGGGCGGCGATCCAATCCCGCGTGGTACCCGCCTCATCCGCCACGAGAGCCGCATCCCGACCGACGAGCGTGTTGAAGAGGCTGCTCTTGCCGACGTTGGGCGGTCCTACAAGCACCACCCTGGGCAGATCACCTGCCGCACTCGCGTTGCGGCAGGCAAGCCGGTTCGCAACAGCGTCGAGGGCCTCGGCTGTTGCCACGAGCCTCGCCTCGATCGCCGCCCACGCCGCGGCGTCGGCCACGGGCACGGCATCGGGCGTGTGTTCGTCGGCGAAGTCGATCGTGGCCTCGATGTCGGCCGTGAGGTCGAGCAGGGTCTCCCGCAGGCGGTGCAGCGAGTGGCCCACCCCGCCGGCCATCGCATCGAGCGCCGCGGAGAGTTCCGCCGGCGTCTTCGCATCCACCACGGCCAGCACCGCCTCGGCCTGCAGGAGATCGAGGCGACCGGCGAGAAACGACCGCAGCGAGAATTCACCGCCCCGCGCGAGGCGGGCGCCAAAGCGACACGCCGCGGCCACCACCGCATCGACCAGCAGCGCCGACGCGGGCAACTGCACCTCTGCGAGCGGTCCGCCGGTCGGCCCCTGCGGCCCCGGCCAGTGAAGGATCTCGACCGGCAGTTCGCCCCATTCGGTCACCAGTTCGCGTGCCGCCAGTCGTGCAGCCACCAGCCGCGGCGGCTCCCCATGCTGCGCGAAGCCGTCCGCTGTCGCGACGAACAGATCATGCAGCAGGCGGTCAAGCCCGTCGCCAGAGAGCCGCACCACGGCGCGTGCACCGGAGCCCCTGACGGTGGCGGGGGCGACGATCAGTTCATGAACGGACCACATGGGCGATCACAAAGCGGAAAGTGGAGGCGTCAGGCCCGGAGGGCCGGTTGAGCACCAGCGGGCGGAGACCCGCCAAAAAAAATCGCAGGATGCGATGTTTTTCGTGAACCCATCTCAGCCATGCCGAAACAGCAACCAGAGGGCCAGGAGCACCAGCGGTACGAGCACGCCTGGGTCGATCAGCAGCAGCCGGCGGCACGGCACAGCGACCGTTTTCTCGAGCGACGCCCACTTGTGCGGCACCGCGTGGAGAAAGGCGGGGCAGGCCACCATCGAGAGCATGTCGCGGCGGCTGCGATACCGCACGACGGCCACGTCTTCGAAGAAGTCGGTGTCGCCGCCTGCACTCAGGAGATTCGTGATCTTGCCGGCGACGAAGACGGGATAGCAACCACGCTTGAGCAGTTCCGGCAGGACGGCCCGCGTGTAGAGCCAGCCCGCATCGCGGCCGCTGATGATGCCGGTGGGCGTCGACCCGTTGAGGGCCGTGCCCAGGCGGTAGTCGGCCCGCTCGCGATACGCCATCAGGTTGACCATGTAGAACGGCCGGCCATCGTCGGCATCCATGAAGGCCTGAAACCGCTCCCGCTCGGCAGGGCTGAGGTCGTCGTACTTTCCGCCGAGCAGCGCGGCCGCCTCCCCCGGCTGCAGCCGCCGCGTGAACCACGGCTCATGCCAGAGCACGAACAGAAGACACGATGCGATGATGCCGACGGAGAGGATCATGGGTCGACCTGCGTCTTGGGAGTGTTTTTGAGGGTTCGCGACACGGATTCCCTCGCTCGCGCTTCCGGCTTGCATGGGAGTCGGGTGTCATCCAATCCCGCAGTACCGAGCCCCCGTCTATCCAAGCCCGCAGCGCAAGCAAGGGAATGCGGGTGGCATTACGGGCTGGATCGCGGATTCCTCTCGCTTGCGCTTCGGGCTTCCATGGGGCGGGGCTTTCATCCAAGCCCGGCTTTCATCCAAGCCCGCAGCGCAAGCAAGGGAATACGGGATGCCTGCACATCCCGTGTCGACGAACACTCTTGAATGCATCCTGATATGTGCGGTTAGCGTTGCTTCTTCCGCGACTGCCGCTTCTGCCTCGCTGCGTCGCCGGCCGGCACCGGGGGCTCCTTGCCGCCGAGCTTGGCGAACGGCACGTTGAGCACCCGGCCGTTGCCGCCCGCCCCGCCCCCCGAAGCCACGCCCGCAGCGGCAGTGGCGGGCAGCGTGTGCGGCAGCCAGAGCCGCTCGGCGATGCCCCACAGGCTCGACGCGATGAAGTAGAGGCAGAGTCCGCATGGCACCTTGAAGAACATCAGCGCCATGAAAAACATCATGTACTTCATCACCTGCTGCTGCACCTTCGCCTGCTCGTCCACCGCCGGCGGCATGAAGAGCTGCTGCTGCCAGAGAAACAGGCCGATCGTCGCCAGCGGAAAGAGATTCAGGTAGGGCCCGAGCCACGCCTCAGGAGCCGAGAGGAACGGCGGGAGGATCTTCGACCAGTCGTAAAACATGTCGGGTGCGGCGAGATTGGAGCACCAGCGGATCGCCGAACTGAAGAGGGGCGCCTGCCGCAGCTCGATGTCGGTGGCCAGCGACCGGTAGAGGCCCATGAAGATCGGGATCTGGATGAAGACCAGGAGGCAGCCGCCCATCGGGTTGTAGTCGTGCTTCCGCCAGAGTTCCTGGGTCGCCTTCGTCCGCTTCTCCGGCTCGTTCTTGTACTTCTCAGCGATCGCCTTCATCTCCGGCTGCAACACCTGCATCTTCTGCGACGAGAGCGCCTGCTTGCGGCTGACCGGGAACATCGCCCCGCGGACGAGCACGGTCAGCAGCAGAATCGCGATTCCATAATTGCCGATCACGGCATGGAGCGCGTGGAGCACGGCGATCATCGGGCGTGCCACCCAGCCGAACCAGCCGTAGTAAACGAGGTCGTCCATGCCCGCGGCCTTCGCGCCATACCGTGCCAGCAGCTCGGGCTTCTTGGGACCAGCGAAGATCTCGTAGCGGTGGGCCACGGTCGTGCCCGGATCGACCGAGAGCTCCTTCGACACGAGCCGGCTCGTGACATCGACGAGTTTGCGGCGGGCCGCGGCCGGAATCTCTCCCACCACAAGCGGCCGCACCTCGTCGAGGGCGGGCACATCGGCGCCAGTGGTGGCCGGGATCAGCGCCGAGGCGAAGTAGAGGGCGTCGACGCCGGCAAACGACAGCGGTTTGCCGTCGCGGACGGCCGAGGCCGGATGATCGAGCGTGCCGTCGGCCATCTTCAGGCCGCTCACCAGCGTGCTCTGCTCGCCGGCAAACCGCATGGCCACGTCGCGGACCGCGAGCGTGCCCCAGTCTCGGGCGATCCGCGATGCATACCACCAGCCCTCGGTCGGCAGGCCGGTGGGGCCGTCGAGAGCGTACGCCACGCGGGTGGGCTTTTCGCCGCCGATCAGTTCGACCACGAGTTCGAGCCGCTGGGCAGGCCCGCTTGCGGCGCCGGGGCGATCGCCGTTGGAGGCCGGAGCCGGCACGAGCCGGTATTCCTTGGCGACCGTCAGCCCGCCGGGCAATCGCCGGGTGAACCGCACCATGCTGCCATCCGCGGCAGCCTCCGACTGCCAGTCACGATCGGCCAGTTCCTGCCCCGGGATCTCGAGCAACGGCTCGCGCCGCTTCCCACCGTCGCGGGCTTCGAGCGACAGACGGAATGAAAACGGATCGCACGGTTCGGCCTCGGGATCGACGACGGGCTGCGTGCGATACTCCGGCCGCACCACCTCCAACGGCCGCCGTTCGAGCGCGACGTCACGGGTGATCGTCTGACCGTCGCGGCGAATCGCAACGGCCACGGAGTGCCCAGGGTGGGTACCGGACAGCGCGTCATGCAGACTGCGGGCGTTGGGCGTGGCCGTAGAGCCCACCTGCGTGATGATGTCGCCCGGACGGAGGCCGGCCCGTTCGGCGGGCGTGCCCTGTCCCACGACACCGATGCGGCAGCCCTCGTCGGGCACCGCCTCGACTGCCAGATGGCCGATGTAGCCGGAGCGATCGTCCTGATCGTGGAAGCTCTCGCTGGCGAGTTCGATGCGTTCCACGGCCGCCCCGCGGCTGGTGAGCGTCACGAGCATGCCCGTCGGGCCGTTCGGGTCGAGCGAGCCGAGCGTGTGATGCTGCCGCTTCGCAGCAGGTCCTTCCTCAGCGGTCGGCGGGACGGAATCCGCGTCGCGCTCCGCCCCAACGGCGGTATCGACGGCCTTCGACGGTCCGTCGCCCGGATTGTCACCGGGGTTCAACACGGCGGCATCGCCGACTTCCGCTGCCTGCCGGTCGCGGATCGGTTTGGGAAAGAGCCAGAGCTGCAGCAGCTGGCCGGCGAGCACGATGGCCAGCGAAATGGCGATGAACTGGGCGTAACGACGTTCCACGAATGACTCCGGATGAACCCACGATCTGCCCAGGCCTCGAGCCGGCCTGCATGCGCGGGGGTCTTTCGGAGTATATCGGTTCCCGCTCTGGCTATCTGCCCTGCGTCAGCCGATCCCCGAGAAAATTGTCGAGGTCGGGGATCGCGTGAATTTTCTTGCAGGTAACATCCCACGGATACTCAATCCGTCGATATCGGACTGACTCATCCTCCAGGATCAGGTAGCAGGCGCGGGGATCGCCGTCTCGCGGCTGCCCGACGCTGCCGCAGTTCACCATGGCTTTGCCCGCCGGAAGGGTCAGCCGCTGCTCCTGATTCGGCCCCGACTTCGGCACCGCCGGCGCGATGAAATCGGGAGCGGTCGTGAAGATGCCGGGGATATGGGTGTGGCCCTGGAAACAGTATTTGCCGAACAGCTCGAAGATGTGCTCCATCTTGAGCGGGTTGTAGATGTCTTCGGGAAAGACATATTCGTCGAGTGGGCGGCGGGCGGAGCCGTGCACGAATAGCAGGTCGCCTTCGGCGTGGGTTCGCGGGAGTTCGCCGAGAAAATCGGTGAGCGGGTCGGAGGCGTTCCTCGGCATCCGGTCGTGCTGTTCGAGCTGGGCGCGGGTCCAGCGGATCGCCTTCTCGGCGCCGACGTTGAACCCGTCCGGGTCGAAGAGTGCCCCCTGATCGTGGTTGCCGAGCAGCACCATGCTGCAGCGTTCGCGAACGAGTTTCACGCACTCGCAGGGATTCGGTCCGTAGCCGACCACGTCGCCCAAGCAGTAGATGGCGTCGACCTGCTGGCGGTCGATATCCTCCAGGACGGCGCGGATCGCCTCCAGGTTGCCATGGACGTCGCTGATGATGGCCCGTTTCACTGGAATCAAACCCGCTCCGCCGGGCCTTGACGCACGATCGCTATCACGATCTCTATACAGTGGAGCCTACGAACGCCCCACCCCATGGTCAAGCGACACGCACCCCGCTTTGTCACCCCCCAGCCGCAGCCGCCAACCCATGAAGACCCTCGCGATCGATACAAGCCTCTCGACGGGATCCGTCGCCGCAATCGCTGGCGACAGGGTTGCCGTGCGATCGCTTCCCACGGCGGGCGAACATGCCCGACTGCTGGCGGCCGCGATCGAGGCGGTCGCAGGCGAACTCGGCTGGCGTTCAGCCGCTGCCGAATTGGTGGCCGTGGTCCGTGGGCCTGGCTCGTTCACCGGCCTGCGGGTGGGCATCACCACGGCCAAGGCCCTCTGCTGGACCACCGGTAGCCGGCTGCTGGGCGTGTCGTCGTGCGAGGTGATCGCGCACGGCACCGCGGCGGCCGTGAGGCAGCCCGACGCCCCGGTGACCGTCGCATATGACGCCGTCCGGGGAGAAGTCTTCGTCGCTACGGTCGTTCCAGACCAAAGCTCCCCAAGCGGCTGGCGCACGGAGGCAGGCAGGCTTGCCGCGGCGCAAGAATGGCTTGCGGGCATGGCCCCAGGCAGCATCGTGACCGGCCCCGGCTTGGCATTGCTGACCGACGCACTTGCCGGCCGACCCGACCTCGTGGTCGCGCCGCCGACAGCGTGGCTGCCCGCCATCGACGACGTGGGCCGCATCGCCCTGCTGCGTGCTGCCGCAGGCGACGCCGACGATCCGGCAACGCTCGTGCCAGACTACATCCGCCCCAGCTACGCCGACGAAAAGCGTTAACGCTGGTCTCGAAGCCCGACCTCCGCGAACACGCTGCACTCGCTCGGCGGCTCCTCGCATCGCTCCATCCAAGCCCGCAGCGCAAGCAAGGGAAAACGCGATCCATCACTCAGAAGTCAGGCCCGGATTCCCTCGCTAGCGCGTCGGGCTTGGATGGAAAAGGCAACGGGGCGAAATCGCTCATTGAGACTATAGGATGCTCCCGGTGAGAGCATCCGCGGATCATCGAGGGGACGTCCCCGGATGCAGAACCCGTGCCCCGTGCGAAATCCACCGGCGCCGCGGCAGCTTTCGCCTGCCCTGTTGCCGATTCCAACGCACGGTAGGATTGGGTCTGATTTTACGTTCTGAAGGGCTCTGGAAGGAATTTTTTCGATGCGTCCCATCAAGAAGCTGCTGGTGGCCAACCGCAGCGAGATCGCGATCCGCGTGTTTCGCTCCGCCCACGAACTCGGCATGCGGACCGTGGCCATCTATGCCCACGAAGACCGTTTCGCCCTCCACCGCTTCAAGGCCGACGAATCCTATCTCGTCGGCCGGCCCGGCGAGCCGATCCGCTCCTACCTCGACATCGAGGGGATCGTGGCGATCGCCAAGGAGCATGACGTCGACGCGATCCATCCCGGCTACGGGTTCCTCTCCGAAAACCCCGACTTCGCGGCGGCCTGCCAGAAGGCGGGGATCGTGTTCGTCGGCCCTCGCGTGGAGCTGCTGCAGACGCTCGGCGACAAGACGGCCGCCCGCGAACTGGCGAAGCAGGCCGGTGTGCCGATCCTGGCGGGCAGCTCGAAGCCGGTCGTCGGCTTTCAGGATGCGCTCAAGATCGCCAAGGAATTGGGCTGGCCCGTGATGATCAAGGCGGCCCACGGCGGCGGCGGCCGCGGCATGCGGATCGTTCGCGGCGAAGACGAACTGGCGGTGGCGCTCGAAAGCGCGCAGCGGGAGAGCAAGACCGCCTTCGGCAGCGCGGCGGTGTTCGTCGAGAAGTTCATCCAGCGGGCGCAGCACATCGAGGTGCAGCTGCTCGGCGACATGCACGGCAACCTCGTCCACCTCTTCGAGCGCGACTGCTCGGTGCAGCGGCGGCACCAGAAGGTGGTGGAGATGGCCCCCGCCCCCAACCTCGCCCCGGCCATGCGGAGTGCCATCTGCGAGGCGGCGCTGGCGATCGGCCGGTCCGCCCGGTACGAGAACGCCGGCACCGTCGAGTTTCTCGTCGACGCCGATGCCAACCGCTTTTATTTCATCGAGGTGAATCCGCGTATCCAGGTGGAGCACACGGTCACGGAGGAGATCACCGGCATCGACATCGTCCGCCGTCAGCTCCGCGTGGCGGAGGGATGGAAACTCTCCGATCCGCAGATCGGGCTCGGCGAACAGTCGCAGATCAAATCGATGGGCGCGGCGATCCAATGCCGCGTCACCACCGAGGATCCCGAGAACCGGTTCCTCCCCGACTACGGCCGAATCACGGCCTACCGCTCGGCCAGCGGCATGGGCATCCGGCTCGATGCCGGCACCGCCTTCTCTGGCGCGGTGGTCACGCCCTACTTTGACTCGCTTCTGGTGAAGGTGACGGCGCGTGGGTTGACCCACGAAGAGGCCGCGGGCCACATCGAACGCTGCCTGCAGGAATTCCGCGTTCGTGGCGTGAAGACCAACATCCCGTTCCTGATCAATCTCGTCACGCACCCCGATTTTCTCGCCGGCCGCTGCACGACCCGATTTATCGACGAGACGCCGGCGCTCTTCGACTTCCCGATCCGCCGCGACCGGGCCACCCGGGTGCTCGAGTATCTGGCCGACGTGATCGTCAACGGCAACCCGCTCGTGAAGGGACGGCCGCCAGCGGCCCGCCGCAGCCCTGCGCCCGTCCCAGAGTTCGACCGCCTGGCCCCCGTGGCAGCCGGCACACGGACCAGGCTCAAGGAACTTGGGCCCCAGAAGTTCGCCGCCTGGGTCCGGCAGCAGAACCGGCTCTTCATCACCGACACGACGATGCGCGACGCTCACCAGTCGTTGCTGGCCACGCGGATGCGTTCCTACGACATGGTCGCCGTCGCCGACGCCTACGCCCACTTGGCCCCCGGCCTCTTTTCATTGGAGATGTGGGGCGGAGCCACGTTCGACACGTCGATGCGGTTTCTCAAGGAATGTCCTTGGGACCGGTTGCACCAGCTGCGTGAACTGGTGCCCAACGTCCTCTTCCAGATGCTCCTGCGCGCGAGCAACGCCGTCGGCTACACCAACTACCCCGACAACGTCGTGCAGGCCTTCGTGAAGGAATCGGCCGCCAGTGGCATCGACGTGTTCCGCGTGTTCGACCCGCTCAACTGGGTGCCGAACATGAAGGTGGCGATCGACGCGGTGCTGGAGAGCGGCGCGATCTGCGAGGCGGCGATCTGCTACACGGGCGACGTGCTCGATCCCAAGCGGACGAAGTATTCGCTCGACTACTACGTGAAACTGGCCAAGGAGCTCGAGAAGCGTGGTGCTCACATGCTTGCCATCAAGGACATGGCGGGCCTCTGCAAGCCGTTTGCCGCGGGCAAACTCGTGAAGGCCCTGCGGGACGAGATCGGCATCCCGATCCACTTCCACACGCACGACACCTCCGCGGCCTCGCTGGCCAGCGCCCTGGAGGCGGCCCAGGCGGGAGCGAGCGTGGTCGATGCGGCGATGGCGAGCTTCGCGGGCCTGACCAGCCAGCCCAACCTGAACGCGATCGTGGAGGCGGTTCGCAACACGCCGCTCGATACCGAACTCGATCCCGAGCCGCTGCGGCATCTCTCCCACTACTGGGCCGCGGTCCGCGACCACTACACGGCGTTCGAATGCGACATGAAGGCGCCCGACGCCGACCTCTATCTTCACGAGATGCCGGGCGGCCAGTTCACAAACCTGCTGGAGCAGGCCAAGGCGCTCGGCCTAGGCGATCGCTGGGAGGAGGTCTGCCGGGCGTATGCAGACGTCAACCAGCTGCTCGGCGACATCGTCAAGGTGACGCCGACGAGCAAGGCGGTGGGCGACCTGGCGCTGCTGCTCGTGACCAACGGCATGCAGGCGTCGGAACTGCTCTCCGACTCACGCGAGATGGCGTTTCCGGAATCGGTGGTCGATCTGTTGGCGGGCCGCATGGGCCAGCCGCCGGGGGGCTTCCCGCCGGAGGTGGTGAAGCGGATCGTCCGCAAGGGCGATATCGTCACGGGCCGTCCGGGAGAGTCGATGCCGCCGGCCGACTTCAAGGCGGCGGAGAAGAAGGTGGAGGAGATCGTCGGGCGAATGGCCTCGCCACGTGAGGTTCTCTCCTGGCTGCTCTATCCGCGGGTGTTCCAAGACTATGTGCAGCACGCCGCCAAGTACGGCAATGTGAGCGTGTTGCCGACGCCGGCGTTCCTCGAGGGACCGAAGCCGGGCGAGGAACTGCCCATCGACATCGAGCCGGGCAAGACGCTGGTGGTCCGCCTGCTGACGGTGGGCGAGCCGCATGCCGACGGCACGCGGACGGTGTTCTTCGAATTGAACGGCCAGCCGCGGAGCGTGTCGATTGCCGACAAGAGCCTGGAGGCGAAGGTCCAGCGGCGTCCGAAGGCGACGGTGGGCGACGCCCGCGAG
>CAYSPN010000052.1:0-1852 GCA_964432895.1 uncultured Candidatus Kuenenia sp. | reverse complement strand
GCTGGAGTTTCAACGCAGTCAGCGCAGCTAGAACGCGGTCATCTTTTGTCGAGTGGCCCAAACCGCCGGGGGCGGTGAAAGCCTCCGACTCGGAGCGAGGATGCGCTGACTCGCTTCGGCTTCCCCGACCCCCGGCTCCCGAATCGCCTAGGAAAGACGCTACACTCACTTATGATTCTGTCCAACCGTTGTTGGACGCAGTCATCCCTGCCCTTTTGGGAAACCCGAATCCATGCCCTCGATCATCGTGCTCGACACGCTCAGTCCTGACGGTCTCGCGCTCCTCGATGCGGCGGCCGAAGCGGGTGTCACCTACGAAGTTGTCACCGGGCTCTCGGGAGCGGCGCTGCGGGAGGCTCTGGCCAGCCACGACGGGGCCATCTGCCGCAGCGGCGTAAAGATCACCGCCGACTCGCTCGCCGGCAATCACCGGCTCAAGGCGATCGTGCGGGCGGGCGTCGGCACCGACAACATCGACAAGGATGCGGCCACGCGGCAAGGCATCGTGGTGATGAACACGCCCGCCGGCAACACAGTCAGCACCGCGGAGCACACCTTCGCGTTGATCCTCGCCCTCTCCCGCAACGTGGCCGCGGCGGATGCCAGCCTCCGCCAGCACCGCTGGGAGCGGAACAAGTTCATGGGGGTCCAACTGGCGGGCAAGACGCTGGGGATCGTCGGGCTCGGCCGGATCGGTCAGGCGGTGGCGAAACGCGCCCTGTCGTTCGACATGCGGGTCGTGGGCTTCGATCCGTTTTTGTCGGCGGAGCGGGCCAAGGAGATGGGGATCGAATTGGTGGGCACCGTGCGCGGCATGCTGCCGGAGGTCGATTACCTGACCGTGCACACCCCGCTGACCGACGAGACGCGGCACCTGGTCGGCATGGACGAGTTGGCCATCTTGAAGCCGGGTGTGCGGCTGGTGAACTGCGCCCGCGGCGGCATCTACGACGAGAAGGCCGTGATGGAGGGGCTGAAACGCGGCGTGATCGGTGGCGTGGCCCTCGACGTGTTCGAGCAGGAACCATGCACTGACAGCCCGCTCTTCGACATGCCGGGCGTGCTCGTCACGCCCCACCTGGGGGCCAGCACCGAGGAGGCGCAGTCGCAGGTGGCCGTTGAGGGCGTCGGGCTGCTCGTCGACTTTCTTTCCACCGGCGCCATTCGCCACTCGGTCAACTCGAGCCCCATCGATCCGGCCTCGATGGAGGGCGTGCGGGGATTTCTGGATCTGGCCTGGCGGCTCGGCCTGCTGCTGGCCCAGCTCGAGGAGGGGCCGCCACGGTCCTGCTCGATCGCCTATCGAGGCGAGATTGCCTCTCGAAATACGCGGCTGGTGACGGCCGCCTTCGCGGCGGGGCTGCTCGAATCAGCGCTCGAAGACGTGAATATCGTCAATTCCGAGGTTCTGCTGCGGGATCGGGGCATCGAACTGGTTGAACAGAGCCGGACCGATCCCGGGGCGTTCAGCTCGGTCGTGGCAGTGGACCTGGTGTCCGGCGACCATGTCCACAGGGCGGCCGGCACGCTGTTTGGCCACTCCATGCCGCGGCTGGTGCAGCTGGAGGGGCATCGTCTGGAGGCCTATCTGGATGGTGTGCTGCTGGTCTTCACGCATCAGGACGTGCCGGGCATCATCGGTCGCGTGGGCAATGCATTTGGCGGCCTGGGGGTGAACATCGCCCAGATGACCGTTGGCCGCTCGGCACCGGGTGGCGATGCCATTGGTGTGCTGAATCTGGACCAGGAGCCGTCCCCTGAGGCCGTGGCGGCCGTCTTGGCTTGTCCGGGCGTCAGGTCGGCCCGCGTCGTCAAACTGCCGCCCGCTGGTCAACTGCCGTTCTGGCTCGCC
>CAYSPN010000051.1:0-2278 GCA_964432895.1 uncultured Candidatus Kuenenia sp. | reverse complement strand
AAAACATCCTTCCGGAGAATTGCCAAGGTTTTCCCCTATACTTCCCGCATGCACAACTCCAATCGTAGCGGGCCTGCCGATCCCAATGGCGCTGCCGTCATCTCGGTCGAATCCCTGGCCAAGGAATACCGTGTCTACGACAAACCGGAGGGCCTGCTGGCCAGCGTGACGGGCCTGTTCAACCGTACGAGCCGGCTCGTGGAGGCGCTCCGCGGCGTGAGTCTGTCGGTTGGCAAGGGGGAGTTCGTGGCCCTGCTCGGCCCCAATGGTGCCGGGAAGACGACCTTCCTCAAGCTGCTCTCCGGGATCATCACGCCCTCGCGGGGCACCGCCCGCGTGCTCGGCCACGTGCCCTGGGAGCGCACCGACGACTTCCGGCGGCGGTTCGCCCTCGTGATGGGCCAGCGGAACCAGCTCTGGTGGGATCTGCCCGCCGCCGAGAGTTTTCGGCTCCACAAGGAGATCTACCGGATCGAGCCGGCCCGCTTCGAACGCACCCGGGACGAACTGGTCGATCTGCTCGGCGTGCGCAAGCTCATGCTCCAGCCTGTCCGAGAACTCTCGTTGGGCGAGCGGATGAAGCTGGAATTGGTCGCCGCGCTCCTGCACGAGCCGGAGGTGCTGTTTCTGGACGAGCCCACGATCGGCCTCGACGTCGTTGCCCAGCACACGATTCACGACTTTCTCAAGGCGGTGCAGGCCGAGCGTCGGGTGACCGTGGTGCTCACCACGCACTACATGAAGGACGTCGCCGCGCTCTGCGAGCGCGTGGTGGTGATCACGCACGGCAGCATCCTCCACGACGGGCCGCTGGGGGAGATCGTCGACCGCTTCACGACGCACAAGATCGTCACGCTCGACCTCGATTCCACGCCCATAGCGGGCCAGATAGAGCGGTTCGGCTTCCCCTGTGAGATCCGGGGGCCGCGGGTCACGCTCCGTATCGATCGCACGCGGATCGCCGACGTGCTGCCGGAGATTCTCCGCAGCGAGAGCGTCCGTGACGTGTCGGTGGAGGACGTTCCGCTCGAGGAGATTGTGGCAACGCTGTTCCGTGCCGGCGCGGCCCCCGCAACTGCGGAGGCAACCGCATGAGCAGCGTCACGCCCGCCGCTCCAGACTCTTCGGCCGCCGTTGGCCGCCCGTTCGCCGGCCTGCGGACATGGTTCACGATGCTCGCCATCTGTCTGGAGGAGCGGCTCGTCTACCGGGGCGACTTCATCATCGGCACGCTGATGCGGTTCCTGCCGATCGTGACACAGGTCTTCCTCTGGACGGCCGTCTTCAATGCCACCAGCCGCACCGACATCGCCGGCTACTCGCGGAACGATATCGTCGCCTATTATCTGCTCACGATGGTGACACGGGCCTTCTCCAGCATGCCAGGCCTCTCCGGCGGCATTGCCCGAAGCGTCCGCGACGGCTCGGTGAAGAAATACCTCGTGCAGCCGGTCGACTACGTCGCCTATCTGCTGGCGGCGCGGATCGCCCACAAGCTCGTCTACTACATCGTGGCGATCCTGCCGTTCGCCGGGGTGTTCTACGTCTGCCGGGGTTATTTCCCGCCGGCACCCGATGCCGTCACGATATTCGCATACGCCCTGTCGCTCGTCCTCTCGTTCCTGTTGGGCTTCTTCATGGAGGCCACGCTCGGCATGCTCGGATTCTGGTTTCTGGAGGTGTCGAGCATCATCTTCGCCTACATGCTCGTGCAGTATCTCCTTTCCGGCCACATGTTCCCGATCGACATGCTGGCGGACATTCCAACCGGCATCGCAGGCGTGTCGATCGCCGACGTCGTCCGCTGGCTGCCATTCGAATACACCGCCTATTTCCCGGCGGCCGTCTGGCTCGGGAAGATTCAGGGCGCCACGCTGGCCCGCGACCTCGCCATCGAGGCGGGCTGGGTGGTGGTGATGGCCGTCGCCTGCCGGATCGCCTGGTGGCGGGGCACGCGTCGCTACAGTGCGTTTGGAGGATAGGACTCTGTTCATGAAGCGTTGTGGAGTCACCCGCATTTCCGCCGGAACGGCAGAAGTCTCGTCGCGAGGCGAGGATACGCCCAAGCTCCTCGAGCTTCCGCCGATTCCGGCGGCGAGCATCTGGATCGAGTCTTGCTGACATGAACCGCTACTTCTCCATCTTCCTGACGTTCGCGCGGGCGTGTCTCGTTCGCGACATGACGTTTCGCGCCAACTTCCTGCTGGAGTGCGTGACGAGCCTCGGCTGGATGTCGATGAACCTGGCCTTCTATCTGCTGATCTTCACCTTCACGCCG
>CAYSPN010000050.1:0-1937 GCA_964432895.1 uncultured Candidatus Kuenenia sp. | reverse complement strand
GACGTCATCTGCGACGGCCACGAGGAGCTCGACTGTCGCCTGCACGTGCGGCACGGCGAGACCGGCCAGTGGACGGTCACCCCGATGGTGTGCGAGGGCAACGACCTGTGGAAGGCGTCGTTCATCGCCGACCGGATCGGCTGCTGGCACTTTTTTGTATCGGCCCGGATCGACTCGTTCGCCACGTGGCTGCGTGACCTTGGCCGCCGCGAACAGGCTGGCGACGACCTCCAGATTGATCTCATCGCCGGCAGTCAGATCGTGGCGGCTGCGGCTCATGCCGCGCCCGCAGCGATCGCCGCGGAGATCGAACAGTTCGCGTTCACGCTCCGGTCGCCGGCATGGAAAGAGGTCGTCCGCAGCGACCGCCTGCGGGAGCTCATGTCGCTCTATTCAGACCGACGCGACGAGACCCGGCTCGATCAGCCACGGCCGATTTGGGTCGACCGGGCCCGCGCCCGGTTCAGCAGTTGGTATGAAGTGTTTCCGAGATCGTGGGGCCGCACGCCGGGCGAGCATGGCACGTTTTCTGATCTGGCCGAGCGGCTCGACTACATCCGCTGGATGGGCTTCGACGTGCTCTACCTCACGCCGATCCACCCGATCGGGACGGCTTTTCGCAAGGGCCGCAACAACCGCCTCGACGCCGCTCCCGACGATGTCGGCAGCCCGTGGGGCGTCGGCAGCCCCGATGGAGGACACACGGCGATTCATCCACAGCTCGGCTCGTTCGACGATTTTGAACGGCTCCGCCAGCGTGCCGAAGCCTGTGGCATTGAACTGGCCCTCGACTTCGCGGTGCAGTGCTCGCCCGACCATCCGTGGGTCAGCGAGCACCCCGAGTGGTTTCGCCATCGGGCCGACGGCACGATCCAATACGCCGAGAATCCACCGAAGAAGTATCAGGACATCGTCCCGTTCGACTTCCAGTGTGAGCAGTGGCGGCAGCTGTGGGAGGCACTTGGTGGCGCGGTGCGGTTCTGGGTGGAGAAGGGGGTGCGGATATTCCGTGTCGACAACCCGCACACGAAGCCGTTCGCCTTCTGGGAGTGGCTCATTGCAGACATCCATCGCACGCACCCCGACGTGCTTTTCCTCGCTGAGGCCTTCACGCGGCCGAAGACGATGTATCGCCTCGCCAAGCTCGGCTTCACGCAGTCCTACACCTACTTCACCTGGCGGACGGAGAAGCGGGAGACCGCAGCCTATTTGACCGAAGTGACAACGCCGCCGATCGCGGATTTTTTCCGCCCGAACTTCTGGCCCAACACGCCCGACATCCTGCATGAGACGCTCCAGCACGGAGGCCGCCCGATGTTTCTGGTGCGGCTGGCGCTGGCCGCGCTCTCCGTCGGGAACTGGGGCATCTACGGGCCGGCGATGGAGCTGCTCGAGGCCACGCCGCGGGAGCCGGGCAGCGAGGAGTATCTCGACTCCGAGAAGTACGAGATCAAGCGATGGAATCTCGAACGTCCCGACAGTCTGGCGCCCTTCATCCGCTGCCTGAACGAAATCCGCCGCACGGAGCCGAGCCTGGCCCGCGTGCGGCCGCCGCTCATCCAGTCGATCGACGATCCCTCTCTCGTGGCGTGGTGCAGGCACGATCCCCTGAGCGGCAACCGCGTGCTCGTCGTGGTGAACATGCAGCCGAACGAGCCGCGCAAGGCGAGACTCACGCTCGACCGCCGGGCGCTCGACCTCGAAGCGGTCGAATCACTCACCGCGCACGATCTGCTCGACGACAGCGAGCAGTCGTGGCCGATCGACGCCATCTCGATCACGTGCACCCCCGAGGAGCCGGTGCGGGTGTTTCGGCTCGAGCCGAAGGCAGTCGTGGTCCCTGAGACACACACGTCATGACGCCCGACGACGCCACGATCGCGTTCCGGCTCGCGGCATCGCTGCCGAGAACGCGGTGGTTTGCCGACAAAGGTCCG
>CAYSPN010000049.1:0-5696 GCA_964432895.1 uncultured Candidatus Kuenenia sp. | reverse complement strand
CCCGCTTCGAAAGCCGCGCGGCCGTAGCCGCGGTTTGACGGGTTGTTTCAGGACGTCCCAGACCGAGACCGTGATGCTTCATCCCGGCAGCCATTTCCAGGTGCGCAGCAGTGTCGCATGCCGATGCTGCGCGATCGCTTTGCTCGCCGCCAGCACCGCGTCAGCGCAAAACCTGTCGCAGCCGGCGGACGATTCGGCCGCAACCGCTGCCGCGTCAGAGGCCACCTCGGCCCCCGCTGCCCGCAGCATGGTCGGGCCAGGTCAGATGCCGCATGTTCCCAAGGCCCTGTCGCGGCCAGAAGGCTGGCCGGGTGCCAAGCCAGATGCCAAGAGTGGTTCGGGAGATGCCGAGAGTGGTTCAGACAACCATGTGCTGTCGAGCATTCTCCCCAATCCCGGTGCCCCACTCGAGCCGATCGCCATCCCGCTCACCAAAGGCGATGCGAAGGCGGCGGGAAATTCCGGTGTGATTCAGGCCGGCTTCGAGGAGACGTTGCCGTCCGGTGCGGCCGCTGCAGGGCAGCCTGCGGGCATGCAGTCGCTGGACAATGCGCGTGTGGTTGCCAGGGTGGGCCCGGAGGTCGTGCTCGAGGGCGACCTGCTCACGCCCACGGCGTTGGCGTGGCTGGACAAGGTCTCGGGGGGGCTCACACCAGAGCAGGTGCGCGAACTCAAGACGCAGATCTGCCGCCAAGTGATCAAACAACATGTCGAGTCGCTGGTCATCTACGTGGATGCGTGCCGTACCATTCCCGAAGACCGCGTGCCCGAGATCGAGAAGAAGGTCAACGAAGCGTTTGACCAGCAGCAGTTGCCTCGCCTGATCAAGGATGCGGGGGTGGCCAACGCACTCGAATACGACCAACTCCTGCGGTCGCGGGGGCAGTCGCTCGACCGTATCCGAAAGACCTTCTTCGAACGGGCTCTGGCACAGCAATGGATCCAGCAGAAGGTGGTCAATGAGGGTGAGATCCCACACGCGGAGATGATCGCCTGGTACCAAAATCACCTGGCCGAATACGAATATCCCGCCAAGGCCCGCTTCGAACAACTCACGGTCAAGATTACCGCCAGCCGACCACGCGGGCAGGCGTGGAACCTGCTGGCTGCCATGGGCAACGAGGTGATGCAGGGCAAGCCATTCGCCGACATTGCCCGGAGCCGTTCCGAGGGGCCAACGGCGGCGACCGGCGGCAGCTACGACTGGACCACGAAAGGCAGCCTCGTGTCGAAGGTCGTCGACGAGGCTATCTTCACGATGCCCGTCGGGCAGTTGAGCGCGATCCTCGACGATGGTTCCGCCCTGCATATCCTGCGAGTGACCGAGAGGATCGACGCGGGTCGCACCCCCTTCATCGAGGCCCAGGTGGGAATCCGCGACCAACTCCTGGATGAGCGACGCAAACGTCAGATGGAAGACTATCTCACTACGGTCCGCGATCGCACTCCAGTCTGGACGATCTTCGACGATGAGCCGGGCGGCGGGCCGACGCAGGCCGGGCCTCAGGCAGGGGCGCAGACCGCGAGCCAGCCCCGCACCACGAGGTGATGGTCGGGGTTGCACTGCAGCGATTGCCGACCCGTGCGAAGCGGGCTAGACTGCCGCCCACAGCGGGTTTTGGCGTCCGGTGCTCCTCTCCGCTCCGTACCGGATGCCCCACTGCCAAGGAGATTCGCCCCATGAGTGCTCCCGTGAAGCCATCCGCCTCCGCTTCGACGTCATCTGCTCCCGCCACTCCACCGTGGCCTGGCGCCAAGGCCGACGGCACTGCCCGCCTGGAAATCAACGGTCGGACGACTGAATTTCCGGTGGTCGTGGGCACCGAGGGAGAGCAGGGGATCGATATCGCCAAACTGCGGAGCGCGACCGGCGCAATCACGCTCGATGAGGGCTTCGTCAACACCGGCTCGACCACCAGCGCGATCACGTTTCTCGATGGCGAAAAGGGCATCCTGCGCTACCGCGGCTATCCGATCGAGGTGTTGGCCGAGAAGTGCGACTTCGTCGAGGTGGCCTACCTTCTCATCTACGGCAAGCTGCCCAACGTCGACGAGTTGGACGGGTTCCGGACGGCGCTCTCGCACCACACGATGATCCACGAGGACATGCGCAGCTTCTACAACGGGTTTCCCCGTGACGCGCATCCGATGGCGATTCTGGGCAGCGTGGTGGGCGCCCTCTCCACGTTCTACCAGGACTCGCTCGACGTCCGCGATCCGCGGCAGGTCGAGGTGAGCGTGCATCGGCTGCTGGCCAAGCTCCCCACCATCGCGGCCTACAGCCACAAGAAGTCGATCGGTCAGCCGCTGATTTATCCGCGGAACGATCTCTCCTACTGTGAAAACTTTCTGCAGATGATGTTCGCCGTGCCGTGCGAGGAGTACCACTGCGACCCCGACTTTGCCGACGCGCTCGACATGCTGCTGATCGTGCATGCCGACCATGAGCAGAACTGCTCCACTTCCACGGTGCGGATGGTCGGCTCGAGTGACGCCAACCTCTTTGCCAGCATCTCCGCCGGCATCTCAGCCCTCTGGGGCCCGCTCCACGGCGGTGCCAACCAGGCCTGCGTCGAGATGCTCGAGAAGATCGGGGCCGACGGCGGCAACGTGAAGAAATACGTCGATCTCGCCAAGAAGAAGGACTCGGGATTCCGCCTCATGGGCTTCGGCCACCGGGTCTACAAGAACTACGACCCCCGCGCGAAGCTGATCAAGGCCACGTGCGACAAACTCCTTGCCAAACTGTCCCTTCGGGATCCGATCTTCGACATCGCCCAGCAGTTGGAGGAGGTGGCGCTCGCCGACGACTACTTCATCGAGCGGAAGCTCTATCCCAACGTCGACTTCTATTCTGGTGTCATTTACCGGGCGATGGGTATTCCGGTGCAGATGTTCACCGTCCTGTTCGCAATGGGACGGCTCCCCGGCTGGATCGCCCACTGGATCGAAATGCACCACTCGCCCACGAAGAAGATCTGCCGTCCTCGCCAGATCTACACCGGCGAAACCCTCCGCGATTTCGAGCCGATCAACAAACGCGGGTAGCAACCCGTGGGGGGCGGCAACGGTTCGGGGCTGCCCACGCCCCGTCGCCGGACGTTCGCTACGGGCATCCTGCCCTACGCTCACTCGATGGCGGCTGCGCTCCCGGCATCCTGCCTCCGCTTGCCGCCAACGCCGGCTCTCGGGACATGGGCAGCCCCTCACGGATGCATCAAGGACCAAAGTGAATACGGGAGCCGGGGCGCTGTCTTTACGCGAAACACGGCATCCTGCGAAGCAGTCTTGGACGAGCCGGGGATCGGCGGAAGCTCGAGGAGCATTAGGATTTTTCGACCTTCTGGGGAATGCGCTGCCGTAGGTCGTGGAAGGAGACTGGGTCGCACGGCCCGAGGCCTGAAAGCCGTAGCGACGAGCCCCTCCGCCGTCGGAACGGCGGACGAAGTACTTCTGCCGTCCCCGGCGGTTTTGGCCGCTTGACGAAGGGTCAGCCCCTCACTTCCGCTTCCCGCGGAACTGACTTCACTTCCGCTTCCCGCGGAACTGACTTCACTTCCGCTTCCCGCGGAAGAAGGCGCTCAGGATCTGGCCGCATTCGTCGGCGAGCACTCGGCCGGTGTGGTCGACGCGGTGATTGAGACGGGGATCCTCGAAGAGACGGTAGAGCGACTCGACGGCACCGGCCTTGGGATCGGCTGCGCCCCATACCACGACGGGCACGCGGGCCTGCAGAATCGCGCCGGCGCACATCGGGCAGGGTTCAAGCGTGACGTAGAGTGTGCACCCCTCCAGCCGCCACGACCCGAGCGCCGCGGCGGCCTGCGTGAGCGCGATCATCTCGGCATGGGCGGTGGGGTCGGCCAACTGCTCCCGCTGGTTGTGCGCACTGGCGATCACCCTTCCGGCGGCCACCACGATCGCTCCCACCGGCACCTCGTCCTCGGCCGCTGCCATGCGTGCCTCGTCGAGCGCCAACCGCATCCAGCGAGCATGCGTTTGCTCGCCCGTCAGGCCATTTCCGAACGCGGCCAGCAGGTCCTCCATCGACTCGTCCAGTGGTGATCCTTCGGGCGGCAGTTCGTCAGGGAGCATGGTGTGGTTCGCGGGGTTTGTCTGCAGGCCGGTGGCCCGCCGTAGCAGTGCGCACTGTAAACGCCCTGCGACGGGGACGACAAACGGCCAATCCAAGCGGCCAATCAAGGCGGCTCATTTGGGGGCGGGCTTCCCATCGGGTACTATTCTGCAGTTCGACGCTCTCATTCACAGGAATGCCTCATGGATCCGACACTGCTGCTGCTCCGCTGGGCCCACATTCTGGCCGCCATCGTGGCGATGGGTGGCCTGGTTTTTGCCCGCTTCGGCCTCTTGCCGGCGCTCTCCGAGGTCGATGCCGCCACGCGAGACAGGATCCACGATGCGATCCGGCGCCGCTGGCTGCCATGGGTGATCGGTGCGATTACCGTGCTCCTGGCGAGCGGCCTGGCCAACTTCCTGCTCTTCAACGGCCGCGTCAAGGCGGAAGGCTGGGCAGATGGCGGATGGATGCGGCAGACGAGCTATCACGCCCTGTTCGGCGCGAAGTTCCTGTTGGCAATGGTGGCCTTCTATTTTGCCAGCGCGCTCGTCGGCCGTGGCGAGGGCACGCAGTGGGTGCGAAACGACCGTGCCAAGTGGCTCTCCGTCACGCTGGGACTGTCGCTGGCCGTCGTGCTGCTTTCGGGCTGGATGCGGCAGCTCCACACTGGCCCGAATCAGATCGAAGGCGGCGGCGTGGGCATGCCTTCCGTCACGCGACGCGCCGATGGCGACTTCGGCCGCGATGCGGATGACAGCGTGGATCAGGGCGACGACCGTTATCGTGATGGCCGGGCGGGATCAGTGTTTCGCGAGCCTGCCGCGGATGGCTCTGAGCCAGCCCCGGTGGCGGCCCCGGCGCAGTGATGGCTCGGCAGGGCCATTCGCTGGAACCGTGGTCACTGGAACAGAGGGGTTCGTGCACTTTCGTCACGTCGTCTGACTTCGTGGAGCGATCTCGATGGACAAGAAGGAAAAAAAGCGGTTGGAGGTGCTGCAGCAGAAGATCGCCAAACTGCAGCAACTGTTGACGGGCGCCAAGAAGCAGCCCGACGATCCTGCCGAGGTGCCGCGGCTGGAGAAGGAACTCGCCGCCGCCCACGCCGAACTCGCGGCCCTCAAGAAGGCTTGAGTGCCACCGGGCCCCTCTGTCCGGCTCGCTCATGGGCGCCGTTTTTGTCCGTCGGTGGTATTCTTTTGGGGTCTGCCCGAACTGCCGGCATCGCACCGCGGCGAGCTGCCCCCACCCCACTGCCAGCCCATGCATCCTTCCGGATTCTTCTCCCGGTTTTTCGGGGGGAAGCCTCGTGTCGATCTCTGGCGCCGTTACGAACGGATGCGGGAGAGCGTGACCGGCACGATGTCGCAGTTTTACAAAGTGCGTGACATCGGCACGGGCGAGGTACGGGGGCTGAAGATCATCGACAGCGAGAAGAGCGGGCCCGTGGAGGGCCGCTACCGGGGGCTGCACAAGCCCAGCGAGGGCGAGATCGGCTCCCGCATCATCGGCCCCAACATCGCCAAGACGCTCGAGTGGGGAGAGTCGACTGCCGGGGAATCCTACATCCTGATGGAATTCATCCCAGGTACCGTCCTTCATACGGTCCTGTCCGCTCGTG
>CAYSPN010000048.1:0-1574 GCA_964432895.1 uncultured Candidatus Kuenenia sp. | reverse complement strand
CAGGTCGCAGGGGTGATCGTCTCACGACGCGACGGCCGGCCGGTATACGTGCGGGATGTCGCAAAGGTGCAACTGGGCATGAAGAAGCCCGATGGCATCGTGCGGCGATTCGGCGCCCGCAACCTCGCCATCAAGGTCACCAGGGAACAGGATGCGAATGTGCTCGCCATGATGCGACGGCTGCGGGCCGTCGCCGCCGACATCGACACCGACCTGCGGCCCCGGGGCCTGAGCCTGACGGTCGTCTACGACGAGACGACCTACATCGACTCCGCGATCGGCCTGGTCAACGACAACATTTTCGTGGGCGGGCTGCTGACGCTTGGCACGCTCCTCCTGTTTCTGCGGAACATCCGCTCGACGCTGATCGTAGCGATGTCGATCCCGGTGAGCGTGATGGGCACGTTTCTCGCGCTCGCCGCCTTCAACCGCACGCTCAACGTGATCAGCCTCGCCGGCATCGCCTTCGCGGTCGGCATGCTGATCGACAACGCCGTGGTCGTGCTCGAAAACATCTTCGTCCACTGGAGCCGGGGAGAGGATCCCCGCACCGCCGCCGTCCGCGGCACGACGGAGGTCTGGGGGGCCATCCTCGCCAGCACGCTCACCAACGTGGCCGTCTTCCTGCCGGTGCTCTTCGTCCAGGGCGAGGCCGGCCAGCTCTTCGGCGACATCGCCCTGGCGATCGCCGCGGCCGTCGGGCTGTCGCTGGCCGTCTCGGGGCTCGTCGTGCCGGTGGCCGCCGCCTGGCTGCTCCAGGGCCGTCACGGGAGCGCCGCCGCCGCCGTCGTCACTGGCGGACAAGCCGATGGCGATGCCGCCAGGCCGGCCGCCCGCGACCCGATCAGCCGTTTCGGAGCCGCCTTCATGAGCGGCCTGCTGGGCCTGGATCGCTTTCTTCTGGCGGGAGTCGCGCGACAGGCCATCACCTCGCTGGTCATCGTGGCCGCCGCGGTGGCCGCCACCTGGCTGCTCATGCCAAAGGTCGAATACCTGCCGGAGGGCAATCGCAATCTCGTCTTTGGCATTCTGCTGCCGCCCCCGGGCTACAACATCGACGAACTGCTGCGCATGGGAGACATCGTCGAAAACCGGCTGCTCCCCTACTGGGATGTCGAGCCCGGCAGCCCGGAGGCGGCCGCCCTCGATGCCCCCGTCCTTGGCGACCTGTTCTTCGTCGCCCGGGGCCGGAGTGTATTCATCGGCGTGCGGTCGCTCGATCCGCTCCTGGCAGCCAAGCTCGTGCCCCTGATCCGCCGGGTGGCGGCCGATCTGCCGGGCACGTTCGCCGTGGCCAAGCAGTCCAGCCTCTTCGAACAGGGGATCGGCTCGGGCCGCACGATCGACATCGAGATCACCGGCCCTGATCTCGCCAGGCTCGTGCAGCTGGGCCTCGGCGTGATGGCCAAGCTCCCCGAGGCCACGCCCGGCAGTCAAAACCTGCCGAAGCCGTCGCTCGACCTGTCGAGCCCCGAGGTGCAGCTCGTGCCGCGGCTCGAACAGTCGGCCGACATGCAACTCGACGCCCGGCAGCTGGGCTACATGGTCAACTGCCTGGTCGACGGCGGCTATGC
>CAYSPN010000047.1:0-6549 GCA_964432895.1 uncultured Candidatus Kuenenia sp. | reverse complement strand
GTTGGCCCGGCAGAGCGTTTCCGGCAGTCCGGTGGTGGCGGACTGATGCTTCACGAAGTCGTCGGGCGACTGCTTCGCGTCGCCGACGGTGACCGTGCCGTGGGCGTAGAGATTGCCCGCGGTCTGGAGCCGCTCGACGATCTCCTCGGGATCGATGGCCAGGAGCGCCGCGCGGGCCTGCCCCGCCTTCTGCAGATCGCGGCCGACGATCGCGGCCCCCACCTGGCTGACCTCGGCGACCTTTTCGCCGGTGAGGAAGTGCACGAGCGTGTCGCGTTCGAGCGACTCGTAAGGCTTGCCGAATCGATAGGCGGGCAGATGCATCAGTAAACTCCCACGGTGGTGGAGGCGGCGAGGGCACGGAATGGACGCACACCACTGATGCCGTCCCAGGGATACTTCGCGTAGGGAAGTTCCCGCTCCCCTTCGTCGCGTTCCAGGAATCCCGGGATGAAGGTCTCGTGGGTGAGCGTGGTGAGACGAACCCGGCCCGTGCCGCCGTAGGGCACGACTTCGTTCGTGTTGTCGAAGTCGACCACCTCGATCACGGCCCGTGGCTGGGGGGCGTAGTAGGCGATCGTGTAGCCGTCGCCCGGCACGACTGGCCGGGAGGCGGCCAGACCCATGAGCGTGTTGCCGTAGGTGGGCGTCATGTAGGCGCCGTCGAGCAATTCTTCCACGGCGAAGCGGGTCCACTGCGGCGTGAACTCCGTGCCGCCCGAGAAAATTCCGGTGATGCCCGCCTTTCGGATCGTCGTGCCCTTCTTCTCGAGCGCCAGCGCCAGAGATTCGAGGAGTTTCGGCGTGGTGAACATGCAGCGGATGTCGTGCCCGGCCTCGAGGATCGTGATCGCCTGGTCGATGCAGTGCTGCTTGTAGGCCTCCAGGTGTTCCATCCAGCCCTTCTGGATGAGCTTGATCACCCAACGCGGGTCAAGATCGACGCAGAAGCAGATGCCGCCACGATGCTGGGCGAGGTGTTCAATGGAGAGCCGAAGCCGGCGAGGGCCGCTCGGGCCCAGCATCAGCCAGTTGGCCCCTCGCGGGAAATACTCCTCGGGGAGCGTGTCGCTGAACATCTCGTAGTCGGTGCGGAAGTCGCGATGGTTGACGCGGGACTTGGGCACGCCCGTGGTGCCGCCGGTCTCGAAGACAAACATGGGCTTGTCGGCCATGCCCTTCGGCACCCAGCGTCGCACCGGGCCGCCACGGAGCCATTCATCCTCGAACGGCGGAAACTTCTTGAGGTCTTCGTAGCACGTCACCTCTTTAATCGGGTCGAACGAGAGCGATTTCGCGTAGTCGAGCCAGAAGGGACAGCCCGTCGAGGGATGGAAGTGCCAGGCCATCATCTCCACCGTGTGGGCATCGAGCCGTTGGCGGGCCTGGGCGATGGCTGCGGCATCGGCAACCTGAAACACTGGCGGCTTTCCGGTGGCGGCAGGGGCGGCGGGCTGGGAAACAGGCGACGTGGCCATTGGTAGATGTCCGGAGGATGGAAAGAGATCGAGGCAGGGATGCAGCGGGGCCGAAACGACGCATGTCGAGGACGACGCGTCAGTCTTGCGACGGCTTTTCCGCGGGGGGCTGGGGCGGCTGCGCACCCAGTTGTGACAAGAGCTGGAGCACGCCGTTGAAGTGGGCGAGCCGCGGACCGTAGCGGTCGAGAAAGTCGCCGAGGGCGTAATCGCTGTCGGAAAAGCTCTCGGCGTTGTCGAAGGCCTCGTGGGCGATGGTCGAAAGAAACTCGCCATGCACCTTCGTCAGCGACTCGGCGGCATGGCGGCAGGCGTTGGCCAGCTTCGGGTTGGCCTCCTTCCACGCCTTGAGTTCTGCGTTTCGCTGGCGGTGCTGGAGCGAGACCTGATTCACCAGTTCCGCGAGCAGTTCGCAGGAGCGGTGCTGCAGCGTGACCATATCGCGGAGCAGTCGGTTGGTTTCCGACGCGTCGGCCAGCGGCACCGGTTGGGCTACCGTGGGGCTGATGGTGGCGGCAGAGATATCGAGCTGCGTGCAGACCTGCGGAACGTCGTTCATGAATGCTCTCGCGGCGGATGGACCCGATCGACCATCCATCTTAGGCAGCATGAGGGTTCTTTTCCACGCGGCCGATAGGCCCAAGCCGACGGGGGCGGTGAAAGACTGCGTCCGCCGCCCCGGCGGCGGAAGGGCTCCGACTCGAGGCCAGGATAGGCCGACTCGCTTCGGCTTCCCCCGACCCCCGGCTCGTCGGCGGTTTGAGGAGCCGTTTCGCTTCATCCAAGTGCGTTCTTGCCGTCAGGGTTTTCCCAGCTTTCGTGACACGGACCTGCGGGGCGGGACGCGGGAGGTCAGGGCAGTGCCGCTCAAGTGGCCGGAAGGGATGCCCGATGGATGGAGCGGACGGGCTTGGCAGCAGGGAAGCAGCCATCCCGCCCGGGCGGAGGGATCGAACGCAGCATGGAGCAGAAGTCAGCCGAGTCAGCGGGCGGAGCGGCTACGGGGCCGCGGGCTTACGGGTTTCTCACGGCGGTCGAGTCGGGGTCGCATGGCGTCTTCGGCGGCTACCTGCTGGTGGACCCGTTGGGGCGGCCGCTCGAATTTCATTGCACGGCTCCCGTGAAGGTGTCGCGGGCCCAGCAGATCCTGTTCGGTTCCACGCTCCAATCCCACCTGCATGGCCAGCAGATCGGCGGTACCCTCCTGGCTGAGGGCACCGTGACGCCGGAGATGGTGCTCACCGATCTGGAGCCGATGATGCATGTGCGGAGTCATACGAAGCTGTCGGTCGCGTTCGTTCGAGACGCCACCCTGGGTGCGCCCGCGGTCGTTGCCGGCAGCATGCTCGGCACCTGCAGTTTCACGATTGGCAATGCCAGTGTGAGTCCGCATGCCACCGACGCTCCGCGTGAGGACGACCTGCGGGAGAGGCTCGAGGAGCTTGCCGCCGCGGTCGATCTCTGCGAGCCGTTCGAGCGGATTCGCGCCGCGATCGATGAGGCCCAGCGACGGTGACCGGGAGCAGCAGACGGTCCGCAAGGTGCATCCGAAGAGCGTGACGGAGTATTCGATGGCAGCAGACTCCGGGGAGAGCCGATCGGTCTATTCATGGCGGGCGCCGGAGCTCGCGCTGCCGCCGGTGGCGGTCGTGCCCCGCGTGGATCTGCGGGTGGCCCATCCCGCCGCGTTGCGGTTTCCGATCGACGCACCGCGGCCCGCTGTGACGCGGGTCGGTCTCTTCGATCCGCGGCCCGTTGTGCAAAGCTTCCGGTTTCAGCCGCCCGTCGCCCCGCCGCCTACGGTTCCCAAGCGTGGAGCCCATGCCGCCGAAGCACAGGCGACGGTGCCGATTGTGCCACCATCCAAGGAACTGAATGCTGGCGCTGAAGAAGACTCCCCGGCATCGCCGCCAAAACGCACGCGGATCGCCCCGCCAGCAGACGTCGTCAAGCTCTCAGAGCGGTTTTTCTACCTGCTGCAGCCCGATCTCGAGACGATCCTCGAGACGAGCAGCCTCGAGTTTCCGAGACAGCCGTTTCCCTTCCAATTTGACGGCATGGCGTTTCTGATGCCACGGCATGGCGCGGTGCTGGCCGACGAGATGGGGCTCGGCAAGTCGATGCAGGCGATCTCATCGATCCGGCTGCTCGTGCGGTCGGGGCAGGCCCGCCGCGTGCTCGTGGTCTGCCCGAAGGGGCTCGTCTCCAACTGGACTCGGGAGCTGGCCGACTGGGCGCCGGAGATTCTCGTGGCCGTGATCGAAGGAGACCAGCAGCGGCGGCGGTGGCAGTGGTCGCTCGCCGACGTGCCGGTGAAAATCGCCAATTACGAGGCGCTTGTTCGCGACCGGGAGCTCGTGGCCGAACTCGGCCTATCGTTCGACCTGATGGTGCTCGATGAGGCTCAGCGGATTAAGAACCGTTCCAGCCAGACAAGCGAAGCGGTGCGGTCGGTGCCCCGCCGTCGGAGTTGGGCCCTCACGGGCACGCCCGTCGAAAACAGTGCCGATGACCTCGTGGGGGTGTTTGAATTCATCGCCCCCGGCCATCTCAATGAGAGAATGTCGCCAAAGGCGATGGGGGCCGCTGCGGCCGACCATGTGCTCCGCCGTACGAAGGACAAGGTGCTCAAAGACATGCCGCCGCGGCTCAACCGCGACGAGCGGATCGAACTAACGCCCGAGCAGCGGGAGACCTACCGCCGGGCGGAGGAGGAGGGGGTGCTGCGACTCGCCGACCTTGGGCATGAGGCGACGATCCAGAACGTTTTCGAGCTGGTGCTCCGGCTCAAGCAGATCTGCAATTTCGACACCTTCACCGGGGAGAGCGCGAAACTCGACTGCCTGGAGGCCGACCTCGAGGAGATCCACGCCAGCGGTAAGAAGGCGCTGGTCTTCAGCCAGTGGGTGGAGACGCTCGGCCGGCTCCGCGGAAAACTCTCGCGGTTCGGGGCACTCGAATACCACGGGGGCATGTCGACCACCGCCCGCGATGAAGCGATCCGGCAATTCAAGCAGGAGAAAAAACATTCCGTGCTCCTGCTCTCCTACGGGGCGGGGGCCGTGGGACTCAACCTGCAGTTCTCGCAGTATGTGTTTCTCTTTGACCGTTGGTGGAATCCCGCCATCGAAGATCAGGCGATCAACCGTGCCCACAGAATCGGGGCCGCGGGGGCCGTGACTGTCACCCGGTTTCTGTCGGCGAACACGATCGAGGAGCGGATCGACGAGGTGCTCCGCCGCAAACGCGACCTTTCCGACACGATCCTCTCGCAGGCGGAGGCTCCGGCTGCGAGTGGCCTCACGCAGGAAGACCTCTTCGCGCTCTTCAAGCTCGTGCCGCCGCGGTCGGCGGCGATTCGCGCCGCGGCGTGACGCCGCGAGATCGCCTCAGGCATCCAAGCCCGCAGCGCAAGCAAGGGAAAGCGGGTGGCGTCCCTCTGGTTGGCATGCATCGCGGATTCCTCTCGCTTGCGCTTCGGGCTTGTATGCAAGGGTGATCATCGTGCGAGGCGTCATTCAAGCCCGCGGTCATCCAAGCCCGCAGCGCAAGCAAGGGACATGCGGGATGTGAGTGTCTGTCGCACGTGTCTCGTCGGCAGCGGCATGCATCGCAAGTCGTTGAGTCACAACGGCTCAAGGGACGCGGCCGGCGAAAAAGCGACGATCGTGTTGTCTGCGGGCATGTGCCGCGCGTACGAATGCAGTGACGAGGAAGCCGTCGGCGTGCACGCAGGTGCCGCAGGCGGCTGCTGAGTCGAAAGATCAAGTCCAGATGTGTCGGAAAACGAGTTGAGGGAGCATCCCGGCGAAAGCCGGGAGGTTCTGCAACGCGAGAGCCGGCGCGAGTGAACACACGGGTGTTCGTTCGCGCCGGCTTTTTTCGTTTTCCGCACCGCAAAAGGCGATTTCACGCCCCAGTTCATCCAGCAGCCGGAGTCAGCCATGAACGTTTTCGACACGCTTTTCCCGAAACGGACGCAGGCGGCGAAGATGCCAAAGAAGCAGCCGCAGACCACGCTGGCGCCGAGGCGGAATCGGCTGCGCGACCTGGAAAACGCGGAGCGGTTGGAGGATCGACTGGCGCTGGCCGTGGTGACGCCATTCGCGGTCGCCTATACCACCAACGCCATCGGTGACATCACGTTTGCATCCAACACGCTGATGACTTCACCGGGCAACACACAGGCTGCCATCGATGCCCGGAACGGTGTTGGATCGCAGTTGAACAATGACAACTGGAACATGGCGTACGTCGATATCGACGGTGATGCATCCACGTTCAACTCGAGTTCCGCACAACTCGTGCTCCCAGCCGGCGCGGACGTGCTCTTTGCAGGGCTCTACTGGGGGGCCCGGGCCGCTTCTGCCGACAGCGACAGCGTGCTGCAGGCGGTGAAATTCAAGCGGCCGGGAGACGCGGGCTACAGCGATATCACTGGCGCGGTTGTGGGCAAGGTGATCGGCGGTGTCTCCAACCTGCCTGCCAATGTGCAGACGTATGGCGCGTATGCCGATGTGACGAACCTCGTGAAGGCCACGGGCGCCGGTACCTACACCACCGCCAACGTGAAGGGCAATCCAGGGAACATCAACCACTTTGCCGGCTGGTCGCTGGTCGTGGCGTATCAGGCCCCTGGCGAGGTGGCCCGCAACCTGACGGTCTTCAACGGTTTCGCCGACGTCAGCAACAACTCGGCGGCCGACCGGAATGTCACGGTTCCCTTCACCGGCTTCATCGCGCCGCCCAGCGGTGACGTGAACGCGACGCTTGGTTTCGTGACCTACGAGGGCGACCTTGGTATCACCGGCGACAGCGCCTTCCTGAACGGGGGCAAAGGGGAATCACAACTCTCCAACGCGACGAATCCGGCCAACAATTTTTTCAATAGCTCGATCACCAATCGCGGCGTTCGCGTCACGGCGAAGACGCCGGACTACGTGAACCAGTTGGGCTTCGATGCTGACCTCATTGCCACCACGAACATTGTTGCGAACGGTGCCACCAGCGCTCAGGTGCGACTCACGAGCACGCAGGATCAGTATTATCCAGGCGTGATCACGACCAACAT
>CAYSPN010000046.1:0-2407 GCA_964432895.1 uncultured Candidatus Kuenenia sp. | reverse complement strand
CACGCCTGCGCCCTGCTGCACGAGCAGGCTCGTCAGCGCCGCCGCCTTGTAGGCCGCGATGCCGCCCGACACGCCCAGGATGATTTCGCGACCTTCGAGCATGGAAGTGTTGCTAGCTGGCTGTGGAAAAGCCATCTCTCATGGTCGTGTTTGGCACGGGAGTGCGGGCGACCCGTATTCCCTTGCTTGCGCTGCGGGCTTGGATGAAGACCGGTTTGCCCGGCAGGGGGCATTGCAGGCGCGATCAAAGGATCGTGGGATCGAAGTCGAGCGGGCCGCCAGCCTCGGGCGAGTCACCCGTGACGCGGAGGTTCATCGACGTGTCGAGGTAGATCTTGTCCTGTTTGATTTCCTCGATGACGATCTGCATCTTGTCATCGGAATCGATGTCGACGAGCGGTCGCCCGCCGGCGTTGAGCGCCACCATGCGCTTCTGGATCAGGGTGGAGAGCTTGAAGCGTCCACCGACCTTGTTGACGATCTCTTCTTCACGCAGGTCGTCGATCATGTCTGGGCTCCTGAGGGGGTGTGCGGGCTGTGGTCTGAAGTGTGTTGCTGCTGGTGACGGTGTGGTGCGGGATCCGGCAGGCCGGCGTCGAACAGAATCATCTCAATCGCGGTGACCGATGCTGCGACGTCGTTGTCATTCACGACGCGATGCCGGTAGTGATGCGACTGCAGCAGCTCCCGATGGGCCACCTCCAGCCGGCGGGCCATCGCTTCGGGCGATTCCGTGCCCCGACCCCGCAGCCGCTCGAGCAGCTGGTCGGGGTGGGACGGTTCGACGAAGATCGTGATCGCCTCAGGATACCGTGCCAGAATCGAAAGTGTACCCTCGACGTCGATTTCGAGCACGACCCACTCCCCAGCGGCCAATCTGGGGGTGACCTCGTCCACCAGCGTGCCATACCAGTACTGGCGTCCGTAGACCTGGCAGCACTCCAGGAAGTCGCCGGCGGCCCGCCGCCGCTCGAATTCCTCGGCGGGGATGAAGTGGTAATCGACGCCGTTTCGCTCCCCGACCCGGGGTGGCCGCGTGGTGGCCGAGACGCTCGGGGTCAAGTGGGGCAGGTCGGCCAGCAGCCGGCGCAGAATCGTGGTTTTGCCGACGCCCGAGGGGCCGGAGATGACGACGAGTTTGCCCGGGCGGTGTGCCATCCCGATGTTCTACAGTGTCAACCGGTCGGTTGGAAAGCGTGTCAACCGGCCGGTTGAAAAGGTGCTGATCATTCGAGGTTTTGCAGCTGCTCGCGGAGCCGTTCCACCTGAGTCTTGAGTTCCACCACCATGTGGGCAATCGCGACATCGAGCGACTTGGAGGCGATCGTGTTGGCCTCGCGGGCCAGTTCCTGGGCCAGAAAATCGAGCGATCGGCCGGGGGCTTCCTCGTCGAGCAGCCGGTCGAACTGGGCCACGTGACTCTCCAGCCGCACGAGTTCTTCGGCGATGTCGGACCTGTCTGCGATCAGGGCAACTTCCCGGATCACGTCGGTCGCGGAGAGTGTCGCCCCGGACCCCTCCAGAAGTTTTGTCACGCGGTCGGTGAGCCGTGTGCGGTGTTCGGCGAGCACCGCCGGCACACGCTGGCGAATTGCCGCGATCGACTGCCGGATCTCGTCGCAGCCTTTCCGCATGTCACGGGCCAGCGCATCCCCCTCGGCCCGCCGCATGCGTTCGAGTCCATCGAGAGCAGCGTCGAGGGCACGGGCCACCAGCGGCCAGGTCTGGTCGACGGCGTCGCTCGACGGGGGTGTCTCCACGAGGATGCCGGGCAGCCCGAGGATGCCGTCGATGGTCTGCGGTGCCGGGATGCGGTGCGTGGCGCAGAAATCCTCGAGATCGTCGAGATAGACCGCGAGTTGACCGCGGTCGAATCGTCGGCCGGCGGGTGCGGCTGCCCCGGTCACGTCGAGGGTCATTTGCACGGCACCGCGACGGATCCGGCTGCGGATCGCCGCCTCGATCCTCGGTTCGAGCAGCGCGAACGCATCCCGTGACCGGAGCGTCAGCTTGAAAAAGCGGTTGTTGACCACCCGCAATTCAACACGGCAGGTGCTGTTGTCTGCGGAGACGACGCCCTCCCCGCAGCCTGTCATGCTGATCGCCATGCGTCGCGTGCTCCGCCACAAGCGTGAAGATGAAGATTCGCCAAGAACGGTTCACGAAACGAGCGCAGCGACAGCTCGCTACTTGGCGGCCGCTGGCTCGGCCGGTGCTGCGGGGGCAGCTTCAGCCGCAGTGGCGGCCGGTACGGGAGGCGACGGCTTGGCCGCGTCGTTTCCTGTCTCGCCGGCGGGCGTGGCGGGCAAGCTGAGTGATGCGTCGGCCGATGCTGCGGGGGCTGCCGTGGCAGCAGGCCCGCCACCGTCGGCGGGCGACTGGGGGCTGGTCATGGGCTGCGTGGGGG
>CAYSPN010000045.1:0-3730 GCA_964432895.1 uncultured Candidatus Kuenenia sp. | reverse complement strand
CGCGGAGCGTCCTCACCTCACCGGTTCTCAGGAGGCCGCAGTGGCAAAGCTGGCCTACGCGGCCGGTCAGCCGAAGGCGCTCGCGCTCCTCTGTGGCCCCGCCGGCGTGGGCAAGACGACGGTGCTCAGCGTCATCGTCAGCGATCCCCTGCCCCAGGGACAGGCCATCCAGTTGATTTCGTGGGCAGATATCCGGGCCGATCGCGGGGATCTGGCTGCTGGACGCGGGCAGCCATCTGCGAGCGACGATGGCTCCGCTCCGGATGTCCTGCTCATCGACGATGCGCATCGGGCCGTGGCCGACGAACTGGTCGAGTTCGTGGAGCGGTGTCGGCGCCGGCACGATGGCATCGCGATCGTGCTGGCGGGAGAAGGCCGACTGCTGTCGCTCGTGGCCAGCGATGCGAGGCTTGAACAGGCGGTGCGGTTGCGGGCGACGCTGCCCACGTTCACGCTGGCCGAAACTCGTCGGCTGCTTTCCCCGACAATGGCGGTTGACGCCGCCGAAGCGGATGGCGAGGACGTGATTCGCACGATCCATGAGATCGCGGGCGGCATGCCTGCGATGTCGGTGCGGCTGGCCGAGATGGCCGCCATGGTCGCCGCCGCCGATCCGCATCGTCGCCTCACTCCGGACGACGTCGAAACGATTCATCGACGGCTCTCCCTCACCGCCGCGTGATACAAAGGTGACAGCCACCTTGTCCGACGCTGATTCCCTTGCTCGCGCGTCGGGCTTGCATGGGAGTGAGTCGTCATCCAAGCCCGCAGCGCAAGCAAGGGAGATGTGAACGCCGACGGGCACGGTTTCAGGGTCAGGCCGATGCTTCGGCCGCCCTCGCGAGATAGGCCTGCACCGAATCGGGCGAGACGGTGTCAGGCCGGCGGCCGGCCGCGAATGGGGCGAGATCGAGAGCCGGGGTGCGGCCGGTCATGAGATCGGCGAGCAGCACGGCCGTGCCGGTCGATTGATGCAGACCCGCGCGGAAATGCCCGGCGGCAACGAAGGCATTGCGGCAGGCCGGCGCGGCACCAATGAAGGGAAGGCCGTCGACGGAGCCCGGCCGCAGACCGGCCCACGACTGCTCGAGCGTTGCGTCAGGCAGCGTCCCGAGGAACGAGTGCGCGAACTCGAGTAGCCGCTGGATCGTCTGCGGCGTCGTGATTTTTTCGAAGCCCGCATCCTCGATGGTCGAGCCCACCAAGAGCCGGCCATCGGCCCGCGGCACGAGATATTCGAGGCCGACGTTGACCACCCGTGTGAGCACCTGCTCGGGCAGCCGCAGGAGCGCGATCTGGCCGCGGATCGGCCGCGTTTCGATGTGGAGTCCGAGCGATTCAGCGAGATGGCCCGACCAGGCACCGGCCGCAAGGCAGTAGCGGTCGGCCCGCACCGTGTCGGTCGCTGCCCCGCCTTCGCTGCGGGCGATACGAATGCCCTCGATCCGGCGGTCGGCCACGTCGATCGACCGCACGTGAGCGGACGACGTGATCTCCACACCCCGCATCCGGCACGACTGATAGAGCGACTCCAGATGCCGCGGGGGACGGATCCTCATCTCGTCCGGCAGAAGGAGGCCGCTCACGATACGGCCTTGTTCGACCGCGGCCCGCAGGGCCGGCTCCTGAACTGCCAGATCGGTGCTGGTGAGCCAGTCGCAGCGGGCTCCCTTGGTATGCCAGACGGCTGCCGCCTCGCGGAGGCGTGCCGTGCCCTGCTCGGTCCCGGCGAGGTGCAACCCGCCGCACCGCCCCAGTTCGTTGTCGATGCCCGTCTCAGCGCGAAGGTTCTCGGCCCACGTTCTGTGCAGGCGGTCTGAATAGGCCGTCAGCCGTTCGTTCGCCGATGCAGCGGGATACTCGGGGGCCGGCGGAAAAATTCCCGCTGCCGCCCAGGAGGCGGTGTCGCGGCTGGCATCGCGGGCGAGCACGCGGACGGAGAGACCGCGGCCGGCGAGTTCACGGGCGATCGACAGGCCGATGACGCCCCCGCCGATGATGCAGCAGTCTGTCATGCCGGAGCGAGTTCCAGGTTGCAGAAGTTTCCAATGTGCAGGGGGTTTCAGGAGGCCGTCAGGCGTTGGTGGCGATGTCGGGCGTGTCGGCAATGTTCACCCAGACATGCACATGAGGCGAACCGCGGAAGTGCCAGACGAACGAAGGGCCCTCCAGCCGCCAGCAGTCCCAAATGCCGTCCTTGCCAAGATCGCCCGGACGATAGAACGCCAGCCGACAGGCATCGAGGCCCCCCTGGGTGTCGAGGCATTTTCTCGCCTCAGCCCGGTCGGCGGTGCGGAACGGCTCGAGGAGCAGTCCGAGGACGCGGTCCATTTCGGCACGCTGGTCAGCGGAGAGATCGGTCACCGCGATGCCGGGCGGCGACGTGCCACGGCCCCGAAAGGCGACCGCATTCTCCCGGGGCAGCGTGTCGACAAGGGCCTGTGACCGCTGGCGACCGTCGAGCATTCCGAAGACGCCGTTGGCCGCCACCGCCTGCGACCAGAAGACGTTGCCGGGATGGTTGGGTTCCTCGTTGTCTCCTCCGGCGTCGTGGCCGTAGAAGATCGGCCCGCCAAAGGCGACGTGCTCGGCCGAGTCGCCGTCGCACCGCAGCGTCATGTGCCGCCCGGTGAGCAGAAACTGAAATCGCCCCGAGCCGGGCTCGCCGATCAGGGCGATCGACTGGCCATGCCCGAATCCGCCCGTGTCATCCTCGAGCTGCTTGTCGAAGCGAGCATGCCATTCGGGGGCGATGAGCTGTTCGAAAATATCTCGGATGAGCCGCCGCTGCTCGCCGGTGAAAAAGCTGCCCGCCACGTCGGGCTCGGTGGCGTTCCAGTTGTTGGCGACCCGCGTGCGGAGCAGGCCAAACTTTGGGTGCACGTGATCCCAGGGAAAACAGACTTTTTCTCGTTGCTGCGGCGAGAGCGAGGCATGCAGCAGGCCGGCAAGGGTCTCGGACGATTTCCCTCCAGCAGCGGCGGCGGCTCTAGCGGCAACGGCCGTTGGCTCGTCGGCCAGCAACCGGGCGGGGGTGGCAGGGACTGCCAGGCCGGCCGCCGTGGCGCCGACGGTGCCGGCGAGAAAACGACGGCGAGACAGGGAACGAATCGGCGTCTGCATGGCAGCACCTCCGGAGGAAGGACGGACATCAAAGCCTACGGCATCGCCGCTGGGGGTGCCACTGACAATGCGTGCAGAAAAAGGTCGATCGCTGCGTCTGCACCATCCGCAGGATGGCCTCGCCGCACTGGCGGCACGCTTCCCCCTCGCGGCCATAGACACGGTGCTGCAGTTGGAACTGGCCGGAGCGGTTGTCGGCGGTCTTGTAGGTCTCGTCGGTGATCGTCGAGCCCTCCAGACGAACAGCCTCGGCGAGAATGCCCCGCGTCGCGGCGGCGATCTGCTCCCAGCGGGCGGCGTTCAGGCGGCGGCATGGCACCCGCGGATCGATGCCTGCTGCGAAGAGGATCTCGGCAGCGTAGATATTGCCGATGCCCGCGACCGCCTGCTGGTCGAGCAGGGCGACCTTCACCGCGCGGCGGGAGCCGCCGAGGCGTTCGCAAAGCTCGGCGCCTGTGACGGCGAGTCCATCGGGGCCGAGCCTGTCGGGCCCGCAGGCCGCAACGAGGCCGCGGTCGTCGAGCAGCCGGATCGTGCCCAACCCCCGCCGGTCCCAGAACAAGAGCCGCGGATGCCGCCGCGACTCGAGTCCGAGCTCCATCCGCAG
>CAYSPN010000044.1:0-4548 GCA_964432895.1 uncultured Candidatus Kuenenia sp. | reverse complement strand
CAGCGGCCATGACGGAGCCGGGAACCACGTGGAGCAGGAGGATCGCCTTGAGCTTCCCCTTGTTTTCCGGCTTCAGAAGCGAATCGAGCGTTCCTGCGGGCAGCTTGGCAAACGCCTCGTCGGTCGGTGCAAAGACGGTGTAGGGGCCTGCTCCCTTGAGCGTGTCGACGAGTTCAGCGGCCCCAAGGGCCGCCGCGAGGGTCTTGAACGTGCCGGCACCAACGGCGGTTTCGACGATGTCAGCGGCTTTGACGCTCGCCGTGCCAAACAGCATCAGGGTGGCCGCAATAAACGCAGATGCAATTCGAGTGTGCAACATGATCTCTCCAAAGAACGAGGATGTGGAACTGGTCGAACTGTAGGGGGCTGCACGAATTCGGCAACATATTCCACAAATGCCATTGCGATTGTGGCCACATGAGCGGGGCATGGCCTTGGATTTGGCATCGTGACACTTTCGCCGGAGTGAAACTGGGGCCGCCAACGAGAAGCCGACACCGCGCCTTTCGGCCCCGTCACTGCCTGGCGTCTGCTACACGCGCCACAGCCCGCGGCGCATCCAGCCCTGGCTCCAGGGCAGCGAGTGCCGCCAGCGGCGGGCGTGGATGGGAAACTGGCGGAAGCCATCCCACTCGCCGCCAAACCAGGTTTCATCAGGGATGCGCTGCAGCTCCCGTTCGTGGGCCAGGAGCGTGAAGATGCTCTGATCGTGGCGGTGGCCGCGAAACTCGGGGTGCTCCCCCTGCGGCGAGGGCGAGTCGTCGATGAGCGACACATTCCGCATCCGCTCTTCCCACTCCCGGACGAGGTCGAGCGTCTCAGGCCCGGCCCGAAACACGAGTGCCGTGGCCGCCACCATCTCCCGCGCACGCATCGCAGGATCGTCGGCATGGAATGCCGCGAGCGTGGCCCGCTTCGTCCACTGCCCCACGAGGCCGTCGAGCGTGAAGGCGAGCACACCCGTCGGATGGCCGGCGGCCAGCGTGACATACTCCTCCAGTCGCGACCGTCCCTCGGCGTTGAGAGAGCAACCGGCATCGCTGTAGACGAGCATGTCACCGGTGGGCAGTTGCTCGAGGTGGCGACGGATGGCGTATGGCTTCCAGGTCCAGAGGCCATAGCCCCGGCGGTGCCGCCGCACGGTCTCGCCATGCTGCTGCCAGTAATCGGGCCCGAGCGAGCGCTCATCGATGGCATGGATCGACGCGAATCGCTTCATCGCCTTTGCCTCACTGCGGATCCGCGACAGCGATCCACGGTAGCGGCGGTTGGCGAACGACAGCAGATGGGCTTGGGTCACGACTGAAAAGCCCCGCAATGGGCGACGACGGGATGGAACAGGCTCTCCGAGTATCGACGACATGGCAAGCATGCGGCAACTCGGACCGTACCGCCCGCGTGGCTCCCGAAGCGGTCGTGTCAGCGGCGCAACCCGAGGTTGAACGTCAGCCCGATCAGGCCAATGTCACCGGCGAAAGAGCCCAACGTGCCAAAGAAGAGCGGTTCGCTGCCGAGACCGGTGGTCCAATACTGGGCCTCGGCTCCACCTCCGGCGAAGAGCACCGCCCCGCCACCGATGGATCGTTCCCAGCGAGGACCGACCGAAAGTTCGAGGATGCTGGCGCACGTGCCCGGCTGACTGCTCGACTGAAGGTTAAAACGGCTGCCCGGCACCACGCTGTTGCCGTAGACGCCGGACCACTGGGCGGTTCCAAACAGGCGGCATGACGGAAACCGTACACAGTGCCGGATCGCCTGCGCGCCACAGGTGACGCCAACGCCATCGAACCGCCAGCGTTCCCCCGGCGTGCCCCCGTTCCCACTGTCGATGAGTTGCAAGCCATTACCCGCATAGGTCAGACCTCCGGAGAATAGCAGCTCCCAGCGACGAAAGTCGACCTGCTGGGTCGCCTCGAGGTCGAGCTTCTGGAAGACGAGATGTGTCGCGAACCGGTTTTGATCCAGGAGGGCGGTCTGGTCGTATTGCCACCACCGCACCCGCATGCCCTGGCCTTCCTCGTTCGACGCCCCGCCCCACAACCGCCACGCAGGCAGGAAGTCGATGTCGCCCACGTACAACGCGGTGTTCGACCCGGCCTCGCCACATGGCTTGAAGAAGATCAGTTCGGCGCCGCCGGAGAGGCCACTGCCATGAGGGGCCGAGTCCGCCCGCGTGAGCGCCTCGAGCCTATCGATCCGCGATTCCAACTCGGACTGAAATGCGTCGACAGGTGCGGGCGTCAACGCCGACGGCGGGCTGTCGACCGTTTCAGGTTCCGCCACGCCATCCGCCCACGCAGCCCCCGCTGCTCCGCCTACAACAACGGCCGCCATGATGATCGCTCGTGCCCCGTGCATGCATGCCTCCCATGACGCCACGCCCGCAAAAGCACCCCTCCTCCTGGGGGTGGCTGCATGCGTTTTGTCATCGGGCGGAGGGGCCACGACTCCGCATCATCGCGGATCCTGAGCGGACCCCCTTGCCGGGACTTCCCCGATCTTCACGCCACCCCGGTTTTCGCCACCCGCCCACAGTGAACCCGCCACGCCTCCTCGATCTCATCGCAGGCCTGTTCGACGCCGTTGGCATCCGCCAGTCGGGCGGCGATGTCGCGGCAGCGACCGGCCGCGGCGGAGTCGTCGAGCAGCCCGCGGATCATCTCGGCGAGTGCCGGTCCGCGAAAGTGTTTCGGCGGCAGACTCTTCCCCACGCCGAGGCGTTCGACGCGGGCAGCGTTGTCACGTTGATCGAAGCCCATCGGCATGATCACCTGCGGCACGCCAGCCGCGAGCGCCTGCGACATGGAACCGATGCCGCCGTGGTGCGACAGCAGGGCCGACCGCTTGAGCAGCCAGCGGAAGGGCACGAAGTCGACGTGCCGCACGCCATCGGGCAACACCGCCGGCACCTGCTCGGGAAACCGCGTCAGCAACAGGCCTCGCTGCCCGAGCCGCCGGCAGGCATCGGCGGCAGCCGCGAAAAAATCGTGCCCATAGACATTCGCCGAGCCGGGCGTGAACACCAGCGGCGCTGGCCCATCCTCGATGAACCGCACGACATCGGGCGAAGGCTCGACCACACCTTCCTCGCTGTAGAGCGGAAACCCGGTCAGTCGCGTCTGGGCGGGCCAGTCTGGCTGCTGCGGCGCAAACCATTCGGGAAACATCGCGATCAGCCGGAGTGGTGAATGCATCCACTCGCGAAACACATCGCGAACCGGCGGCAGCCCGAAGCGTCCCCGAAACTCGTTGAGCCACGGACAGATCGCGCGATCCGAGACGCTGTCGACGAGCCACCACTGCAGCCGGCGAAACCATGCCGGCCCGCGGTGCACGCACAGCACCGGCAGCGTCGGCCCCTCGAAGTCGCTGCGGAAGAGCATCGGCGAGAGGTGGATGCTCACCAGCGGGATGCCCTGCGTTTCCTGGGCAACGCGGGCGCCGAACGCCAGGCTCGACCCGCAGACGAGCGTGTGCCCCGGTGTCTGATGGGCGAGGATGCTGCGATACACAGGCTCGAGCAGAGGCCGCACCGCATGGTCGATGATCGTGCGGGTGCCGTGCAGCGGATGCCAGATCCGCGGGTTGCGGATCATCTCACGGAAGTCCATCTCCGGCAGCGGATCGACGAATTCGAGGCCAGCCTGTTCCACGAGGCCGCGAAAGTATCCGGCGGTGATGACGGTCACCCGGTAGCCCCGTTGGCGCAGGGCCCGCCCCAGGCCGACGAACGGATGCACGTCTCCCGAGCTGCCAATCGCGCAGAGGATCACGTGCGCGAGACGATCACTCATGCTACTGCTGGCCGCTCTTGCGGTAGTCCCAGGGCGCGACCGGGCTGGGCTGGGCCCAGAGGCCGAGCCGCTGCGACTGGGCCTGTGACTGGAGCGCCGCCAGCGACGTGTCACGGGAATAGTCTACATAGTGCCAGGCGTTGCCGGTGGCGACCATCTGCCGGTTGACGTCGACGCCGTTCGAGGAGAGGTGGCCGATCCAACGGCCGTAGCGATCCTTGCCATCCTCCGTCACCTCGACCGTCTTGCCAAACACCATCTCCGCCAGCACCTCGCGCGAGACCTTCCCGTAGTCCTGGCCGATTTCCGGCGCGTCGATCTCCGCCAGCCGCACTTTCTGCTGCTGGTTCGACTCGTCGAGGCAGGTCACCGTGTCTCCGTCGTGCACTCCCACCACTCGCCAGAGATGAGGACCAACGGAACGATTCGCCGATGACTGCAGCGGTGACACGCTCACCGGCTGCGCGGGGGTCGATGATGGCGAGATGGGCGTGGGGAATGACGAGGCGGGGGCCGCGGCAGGCGAAGCGACAGGGGCCGACGGCTGCGTCGCCGCGGCGATGGCGGCCGCCGACCCGGCGACCATCGGCGGCGCGGCGGCGGCAAACGCCTCGCCGGTAGGATCCTGCGGTGCCGATGCCGACGCAGCCTGCGGCACCAAGCCTGGAGGCGGGGCTTCCGTCGAGGCTGCCCACTGGCTCGGTGGCGGCGCAGCCTGCTGGCCCGGTCCCCACGAGGCGGGAGGTGGTGCCAA
>CAYSPN010000043.1:0-2137 GCA_964432895.1 uncultured Candidatus Kuenenia sp. | reverse complement strand
CCAGGCGGCCCAGGTGAGCGGGATGCAGACGGCGGCCATCATCAGGTGTGAGACGGCGAGCAGACGGAGGGCCGAACCCTTCCGGCCCATGGCCCGCTGACACAGGCCGTAGTGCCGCGAGACCAGGTAGGAGACCGCGCTAAAGAACGCCGCAGCCAGTCCGGAGACGACGCCGAGGCCCAAGTCGGTCATGCCAGGAACGGTGGTAGCAGGATCGCTCATCGACAGGTTGCTCATGCATGGTGCTCTGCTGCGGACACTCTACGGCGCCCTCAGATTTCCTGCATCCGTCACAGTCGCTACGGCCGTCGCAGCAGGGCGATACTCGGTTGGGGGCTCTTCGCCGCCGTGCCGCAAACCGGCCTGTAGAGTTTGGATGGATCCCGCGCGTTTGGAAGGAAAGGACTCCCAGATGGCCTTTGTCGATCGGTCTCTCGCCTCAGCGATTGCGTCCCGCCAGACGGCGGCCCCTGTCCCCTTGGCCGGGAAGTTTGGCGCCGGGAGGTTTGGTGCTGCGGCCCGGTCTGGCGGTGGTTCCGTGGCGACGCCCGTCGAACCGGCTGTCGAACCAGTCATCCTTCCCCGCAACCGTTTTCGCGACCTGACGGCGCTCGCGTTGCTGGCGGGCTGCCTGTTCGTGGTGGGGGCCCTGGCCACGTTCGACACCGCCGATCCGCCGGTCTCCTACGCGTTCCCACCGCATGCCAGGGCGACCAACGCCTGTGGGATCCTCGGATCGGTCGTAGCCTCGGGGCTCTATGAGTGGTTTGGCCTAGGGGCATGGCTCGCGGTCGCCGCGGTCGCAGCCTTCGACCTGATGCTGCTCCGCCGCCGGGCTATGCCTGACCTGCCGCTTCGGACGGCTGGCGCCATCGTGGCAGTGGCCGGTGCCTGCACGCTCTTAGCGATGTTTCTGCCCGATTGGGTCGCCCGGCCGATCTGGGGCCCGGGGGGCCATGCCGGCGGCATCGGCAGGCATTTTGCAGAAGGAAACTTCGCGAAGACGGGCGCCGCGATCATCGTGACCGCCATCACGGCCGCGGGCCTGTTTCTTGCCTGCGATGCGCTCGTGCTCCGGGCCCTCAGTGCCGCGACCGCGGCTCTGGTGGGCATCGCCACTGCCTTCGTCGCCGGCCTGACTCATATCGGTGCCCGCATCGGCACGCGTGCCCGAGCGGCCAGCCCTGCTGACGCGGACATCGCCACCGCGTTTCCCGGTCTGCGTCTCCGTACGACCGGTGCCACTGACGGGATCGACGGCGAAGAGGACGAAGACGAGGACGAGACTGACGTCGATGGCGACGACGACGTGGAGCCGACGATCCGTGTTCGCCGCCGCGAGGCTCCGGCCGTTGCTGTGGACGATATCGCCGAGGACGATGCCGATGTGATGGACGAGACGCTTGATGAAGAGAGCGATGCGGACGCTGACGAAGAGCCGGCCGCTGCAGCAGAGGAGCCGCGTCCCGTCGTGCCGATCAAGTCGCTGGCCAGCCGCCGCCGCAAGCCGGAGGCGATCCAGATGGCTCCCGATCCGACGGCCAACTACGAGCTGCCATCGCTCGAATTGCTGCTGCCGGCCGAACAATTGCAGCTCGACGAGCAGGAACAGGAGGTCCGCGATCGGGCCCGCGTGCTCGAGAAGACGTTCGCCGACTTCGGCTTCAAGGTTCGCGTGGTCGAGATCGAAACCGGTCCTGTCATCTCGCAGTATGAGATCGAACTGGAGGCCGGTCTCCGCCTCGCGAAGATCGCCAACCTCGCCGATGACCTCGCCATCGCGCTGCGGGTGCCGAGCGTCCGCATCGTGGCCCCGATTCCGGGCAAGAACTCGGTGGGCATCGAGGTGCCGAACACGACCCGCCAGATGGTCCGCCTCCGCGAGGTGATCGAGGAGACGCAGTCGAAGAGCCGGACGATGAAGATCCCGCTCTACTTCGGCAAGGACGTGGCGGGCAACCCGATGGTCTTCGACATGGCGAGCCTGCCCCACCTGCTCATCGCCGGCCGCACCGGCACGGGCAAGAGCGTGTGCTTGAACTCGATCATCGTGTCGATGCTGATGACGCGGCGGCCCGACGAGGTGCGGATGCTGATGATCGACCCGAAGATGGTCGAACTGACGCCCTACAAGGCG
>CAYSPN010000042.1:0-14873 GCA_964432895.1 uncultured Candidatus Kuenenia sp. | reverse complement strand
CGTGATCGCCGGGGCGCAGCCGGGGCTGCCGCATCTGGTGGAGGTGGAGTTTCCGCTGGACCAGCGGGCTGTCGTCGGCGTGAGCGTGCTGGAGACCGATGCGGCCGGCACGTCGGTCGAAGTCCGTTCGTGCGGCGGTTTCGACGTGGCTCCGCCCGTGACCGCTGCCGACGCCTCTCCCTCCGCAGCGAGGGCGGCGGGTCTTGGTCGTCATGCCTTTGTCTTCTGGCCCGCGACACGACACCCTCTGATTCTGGTCGCCAATCCCTCGCCTCGCGGTGCCGCGGTCTTCGGACGAGTGCGGGTGTCGGCGGGGCCCCTGCGGCCGCCGGCGAAAGCTGCCGGTGACGCAGGCCGCACGCTGGCCTCGTCCACGGGGCCTGGTCGTCGAGTGAATGCCTACGTGCCATCTCCCGACTTCTCGCAGTTTGGCGCGACGGAGCGGGCGGCCAGCGGCTCGGGCCGGCCCTTCGCCGACTGGAAAACGTTTCTTTCCGGGGCGTCGCACGCGGCGGAGTGGTTTTCGGCGCAGGGGGCTGCGGGAGCAATGGTGGTCGTCTACCGTGACGGCGCGGCGGTCTGGCCGTCGCGGCTGACAAGGGGGGCTCCACGGTGGGACAGCGGGGCTGTGTCCGACGCGGGCCTCGATCCGGTGCGCAAGGATCTGCTCGGCATGCTCTGCCGCATCCATGCTCGCGAGGGGCTGCGGCTCGTGCCGGCGGTCTCGTTCGATGCGCCGCTGCCGGCGCTCGAGACGATCCTCGCCAGCGGGGCGGCCGACGCAGTGGGGATCGCCAGCGTGGGCCGTGACGGCAAGCCAAAACAGACCGATGGCGGCCGCGGCTGCCACTACAACGTGCTTGATCCGAGGGTGCAGCAGGCCGTGGAGGACGTCGTCCGCGAGTTGGCAGTGCGGCTCCGCAGTGCCGAGGCCGTCGATGGCGTGGCGCTTGTGCTGCCGCATGACGGGTGGATGCATCTGCCGGGCACCGCCTTCGGGCTCGACGACGTCACTTTCCCGAGGTTTCTCGCGGAGGTCGGCGGGCCAAGCCAGGTCCAGGAGCCGACGACTGGCGGCGAACGGTTCGCACGGCGGGCGGCGCTCGTTGAGGGGCCGATGCGGGAACAGTGGCTTGAGTGGAGGGCTTCGGCGATGGCCCGATTCCATTCGCGACTGGCCGACGTACTGGCGGAGCACGGTCGGAGCGTGAGCCTGCATGTGGTGCCCACGTCCCTTTTTGCCGAGGGTGAGCTCGCGGCCCGCTTTCGACCGTCGTTGTCGCCGCAGTCGGCCGACGCCGATCTGCTCAGGGAGATCGGCCTCGATCCGGCGCGGATCACCGCCGATCAGCGGATCGTGTTCGTCTCGCCGCACGTGCATGCCGCATCGGAATCGCTCATTGATCGCAGCATCGTGGACAACGCCAATCGCTCGCTCGGCGTGGCCCGTGGCGTTGCCGGTGCGGCCCGCCGGGGCGTGGTCGCGATTGAGCAGCCGCGTTCGATGCCCATTGGCGACATCGTGCCACATGCACCGTTTGGTGGGGCGGCTGCGGCGGATGAGGTCGTGCCGATTCACGCGGTGGCCGAGGGGGCTGCGCGGGGCCGACTGCTCGCCGAATCCCTCGTGGCGTCGGATGTCGAGGTGGTGTTCGACATGGGGCTCTTGTTCAGCCGCGTCGAGCCGGCGTTTGAGCGATGCCTGCAGGCGTTTGCGGCGCTGCCGAGCCACGGGCTCGAATTGGCCGAGCCGCTGGCTGCGCCGCTGGTGGTCCGCAGCAGGCGTGACCGGGGGCTGACGGTGGTGAGCATCGCCAATGCCGGGCCGGCGCCGTGTCGCGCCGGTCTCACGCTCGCAGGCTCGCCTTCGGCCGTGATCGACGCCGTTGATGGCACACGGCTGCCGCTCGAGCCGTCTGGCGGTGCGGCCGTGCCGCTCGGGCCCTGGGAGGTGCGCACGCTCATGCTCGACGGCGGCGTGACGGTGCAGGGCGCCCGGGTCGCATACGACGACGACGTGCGGCGTTCGATCGCCTCGCGGCTGGCAGACCTCAACCGTCGCCGGGCCGTGCTCGAGACGCCGCGGCCGCTGGAGGTGCTCGACAATCCAGGGTTCGAACTGGCCGGTGCCGGCGATACCGCAGCGGCCGAACGGGCGGCAGCCGGCGGCGTGGGGGGCTGGGAACTCGTCGAGGCCAGTCGCGGCACGGTGAAGTTTGTCGCCGGTGCCAATGGCGCGGCCGGACGTGCCGTCGGCTTCTCGTCGGTCAACGGCCTTTCCACGATGCGGAGCAATCCGTTTCCGCCGCCAGCCACCGGCCGGGTGAGTGTGGCCGTCTGGCTCCGCATTCCCGATGGAGATCCGCAGCCGCCGCTCCGACTGGCGCTCGAGGGCGTGGAGGATGGTCGCGAGTATTATCGCTTTGCGCCGGTCGGCGGGCTGGCTGGTGGCAAGCCGCTCACGAGCAACTGGTCGCAGTTCGTGCTGCAGGTCGACGACCTGCCGGCCCCCGGGCTCGAGTCGTTGCGGGTGCGGTTCGACCTGCTGGGGCCTGGTACCATCGAGATCGATGGCGTGCGGGTGTTTGACCTGGCGTTCGACGAATCGCAGCGAGTGCAGTTGTCGCGGCAGCTGTCGGTGATGGAACAGCGGCTGGCCGCAGACGACATGGGCTCATGCCTGGTGGAGCTCGACACGTATTGGCCACGGTTTCTCACCACGTTTGTCTCCGATGACGCCGTGGCGGCGCAGCGTGAAGACACCCTCCGGGGCACGGGCGGCCCGACGCAGTCGCCCACGCCGCCGGCCGAGCGATCGGGCAGCATGTTCGACCGCGTCCGCCGCTGGTGGCAGTAGGGGAGAGGCGTCAACCCGGGGGCCAGCCCAGGGAACGGCCACCGAGCAGGTGGACGTGCAGGTGGTGCACGGTCTGCCCGCCGTCGCGGCCCGTATTGACGACGAGCCGATAGCCGTCGTCGAGCCCCAGCTTTCGCGCGAGCGATGATGCCACAGCCACGAGGTGGCCGAGCAACGGCTCGTCTGCTTCGGTGACATCGGCGAGCGAGGGGATCGGCCGCTTTGGAATCACGAGCAGATGAACGGGGGCCTGTGGTGCCACGTCGTGGAAGGCGAGGCAGAGGTCGTCGTCATACTCGATGCGGGCCGTGATTTCGCGGCGGATGATCCGGCTGAAAATGGTTTCAGTCGGTGATGCCATCGGTCGCTTCCGGTGGGGTGGTGGCAGCGGCGGCCTCTGCCTGACGGGCGGCGGCTGTCTTGCGGATCCGTTTCCGCGGGGCCTTGGGCACGGCCCATTCCTTGGTGAGATCTTCAAACACCTCGGGCGACTCATAACGGACGACGTTGCGGCCCTCGGGCATCGGGCCGACGAGCGAGCGGAAGATGGGGGCGCCGCGGAGGGCGAGGTCGGTGCTGCAGTCGTCCGTGCCGACCTGGAGGTGTGTCTTGAGAATCTGTTCGGGCGAGTCGAAGTCGCGGATGATGAGTTCGCCGTCCGTGCCACGGGTGACGATCCGCCATGTGTCTTTTGCCATTGTCGATGCGCTCCTGACGGGGGGCGAACGGCCGGCCAAGGCGTTCGGCAGCCCACGTGCCATGAAAGGGAATCGGCAGTCGTCGGCGGAGGCTCAAGGGAGGGCGGGGGAAGCAGTCGTGGCCGTCACGGAGGTGCCTTGCCGGCACGACGCGCCTTTCCGGCAGAAGCGTTGCAGGCGGACCGGGGATCGAGACCCGGCGGTGCCCCGGCGTGGCTGTCGGCCGCACAAATCGCTGCCGAACTTGAGCGCCGCAGGAGTGCGGCCTACATTACAGATGCAATTCGGAGGGTAAGCGAATTGGCCAGCGGTCTGACTCGAAATCAGATGCCCAGCAATGGGTTGTGGGTTCGAATCCCATGCCCTCCGCTCATGTGTCATTCCGGCCTATTTGCCGACGGTAGCTGGCAGGCGTGAAGCCGGTCAGTTCGCTGAACAGCCGCGTGAAGTGACTCTGGGACGAAAATCCCAGATCGAGGGCGATCTGGGACAACGGTGTCGAATCGGCCCTCATCAGTGCCATCGATGCCCGCAGCCGCCTCCGGTTGACGAACCGTTGAAGGCTCAATCCCGCCGAGTGGCGAAACTTCTTCGCAAAGTGGCTGGAAGACGTTTTGCAGAGCAGGGCGAGGTCTGCGAGGGGAACGTAGTGGTGCAAATGGGCATCAATGTAGTCGGTGATGTGGCTCATGGTGCGGCTGTCGAAAACGCCTGAATCGGCATACCAATCGGGAGTTCCACCCTGCGTGATATGCACGAGTCGCAGGACGAGGGCTCGTGCCGCGATCTCGGCGTCGAGTCCACGTGTGATGATCCCTCCCGACGTGTCGGTGACCAGCCGAGCGAGCAGCACCTGGATGATGTCGTCGTGAAAGAACGGGCGCGCCTGCAGTTCAGAGGAAGGTGTCAGGCCTTCGCAAGCGGCGATGGACTGCAGGTGTGCCGGGGGGATCGCAAGGATGAACGCCTTCGCGCCGGTGTCGGTGCGTGAGACCATGGCATGTTCTTCATTGTCGGCTGAAAAGAAGCCGACCATGCCGCTGGCCGCATTGCAACGCGTCTCTTGGCCGCAACGGATCCACCGGTTCGAACAGGTTCCCGACAGCATCAGGACGGCCAGGTGGTTCACCTGCCTGACATGCAGTTCGGTGGGCACTGGAGACGGGCCGCAATCGTGCATGAATCCAAACCATGACTGGCTTGGAAACAGCGACATGTGTGCATCGTCCATGGCGTGCTCCGGACTGGGGAGAATGACACTCGGTTCAGCGGTGCGCCCACCAGTCGCGGCCCTGAAATGGCCCTGAATCCATGCAGCGTGACCGATTGATTCAAAAAAGTCGCCCCCCACGTCGGCGTCGACTCGGCACCCTTGGTCGCAGGTGCAGCGGCCACCGGTCAGTGGCACGTGTGAGACGACTTCTCGTGATCGTGTCGTGACAAAAGAAAATCGGAATGTCGAAGCGGTGGCGTGAGGATGTCGTGCAGCGAACGGCGAGCGCTTCGATGATCGCATCGTGAAATACTCGCGCGACCACAGCTGTGTATTAGTCCCCCCACGCCAAGCAGCGAGCCTGGCGGGAAGCTCGGGGGTTGTTCTTTCAAAGGAGGGTGTCTGTGATGCCGAATGAAATTGTTTCGCTGGCGACGATTGCGATCATGACGATGGCGGAGGTGAAGGCCGCGGTCGAGGCCTTCGAGCGTGGAGAGATCAGTGTGTTCGACGCCCTGGCCGCTGTCGGAACAGCGTGGGAGGTGTATGAGGAGGGAGTGCCGGTTCGTCGTCAGGCAGCTTGAGTCGTAGGCCATGGATGGCTTTTTCCACAGATAGCTAGACATATCTGAACGGATGGACACAATGGGCGTCCATGAAGTCGTCACGGAAGAAGACATCCCGCGGCCCCGACACCCGGCCCGCGGACTGGCACAGGCTTGAGGTCGCGGTTCCGGAGCGGAGTCGGCTCACGGTGGTCGCGGGCGGACTGCCGGGCCGCGAACCACCCCAATCGAGCCTGTTGATCGAGTCGATCGCAGCAGCCTGCGGAGCGGCTGCTGCCGGTGCTGCGAACGGCTCGCACGCAACGATGCTGGTGCCGGCGATCTGGCTTGTGGCGCCCTCGCGACGCGTTGGGAATGAATGGATCGAGACGCTGTCGCGGACGGGCCGCCCGACTGCCAACATCCACGTCACGACGCTATCGGCCCTCGCCTACGACATCGTCGCCGAGTCGCTCGCACAGGCGTCGCTCACGCTGGCACCGCGGCGGGCCCGGCTTGTCGCCGTCGAGAAGCTCCTCGTCGAACATCGCGACCAACTCCGCTCGTTCACCGGGAATAGTCGCTCTGGGATAGGTGGCTCACTTCAGCGGCTCGCCGAACGGGTGCTGCATAGCCTCGAGTCCCTTCGCACGGCGGGGCTCACCCCAGTGGAGGTGACACGCGGCCTTCGCACATCGGGCGGGCCATCGGGCCGCGCATCAGACCGCGTATCGGATAAGGCCCACGACCTCGCCCTGCTGATGGATCTGTATGCGGCGAAGCTGCGGCAGATGAACCTGATCGACGTTGCCGGCGAACTGAAGCTCGCGGTGGATCACGCCCGCGCAGGCACGCTGCCCGCGTCACTCGGGCGGCTACTCGTGCCCGACGATCTTGATCCGCCACGGCTCGAAAAAGACCTGCTCGACGCCCTGCGGGCATCGCCGCGGGTCGAGGTGGAGATGCTGGCCACCGATCCGCCCGTGCCAGACGACGCGGCGTTTCCCAGCCTCGAACGCACGACGATGTTCCGGGCTGCCGGTGAATCGAACGAGGTGCGGTACGTGCTCCGCACGTGCCTGCGGCTGGGGCTGCGGCTCGATGAGGTGGAGGTGGTCCACGCCGATGCTTCCATGTATCCCACGCTGATCCGTGACATCGTGGCTGCATTGCCGAGCGATGCAGGCGAGTCGCAGGGAGCGCGGCGTGCCGACCATCTGCCCGTGACCTTCGCCGACGGACTGCCGCTGGCTGATGCGAAGCCCGGCCGCGCGGTCGCGGCATGGATCGAGTGGCGCCGCGACGGTCATCCGCAGTCGGGGCTCGAGCGGATGCTGCGGGATGGCCTGATCGAACTGCGCGGCAAGTCGGCCGATTCGCCGCGACCTGCGGCGCTCGTTCGCGAACTGAGGAGCGTGCGGATCGGCCGGGGGCTCCAACGCACGGTGACACTCGTGGAGGCTGCCGCGACGCGGGTGAAGGAGCAGCCGGCCGATGCGTTTGCGCGTGGCCGCCATGACGATGACGACTGGTCCGACGGCGGCGAGATTGGCGAGGAGCAGCTCGTGGCCCGCAAGCAACGCCACATCGTGCTCTTGGGAGAACTGCAGAAACTCACGCAGCAGCTGGCCGACTGCGAAGGAGGGCCTGAGCCCACTGGAGAATCGGTGTTGCGCGGCGCCCGCAGATTCATCGACACGCTGTGTGCCTCCGAGAGCGAGTTCGATGGCAATGCCCGGCGGCTGCTCCTCGACGAGATCGACGCCATGCTCGAGTGGCAGGGCAGGCATGATGGTCGTGGTGGTCACGCTGGTATGACCAGCCCCGAGATCCTCGACTGGCTCGTGCGGCTGCCGCAGGAATTGGTCGTGCTCGGGTCGGGGCCCCGGCCGGGCTGCCTGCACGTGAGTTCGCTGATGACCGGCGGCCATTCGGGTAGGCCCTACACGTTCGTGCTCGGACTCGACGAGAACCGGTTTCCGGGCGGCGGCGCGACCGATCCGCTGTTGACCGACGGCGAACGAACGCTCCTCAACGCCGCCCAGCCCGACGCCCGGCTGTCGGTGGCCCACGACGCGGCGGCACGGAACCTGCTTTCGTGGCGGCGGCTCATGGGCCGGCTCCGCGGCCGCATCTGGCTCGGGTTTTCCTGCCGCGACACAGCTGAGGACGGCGAGGTGTTTCCGTCGCCCGTGCTTCTCTCGCTCTTTGCCTTGTGCACCGGGAATCCATTGGCGAAGGTCGACGACCTGCTCGCAGCGCTTCCAGCTGCGGAGACGCTCGTGCCTGCGGATCCGGAGGCGGCCCTGGATGAGACGCAGTGGTGGCTGGCGTCGCTCACGGCTGACGCGACGCCGGCGGACCTCGACGCGGCACTCGCCGCCCACCGTGGGCATCTCGCCCATGGACAGGTCGCCGAGGCCGCCCGGTTGTCAGCCGCATTCACGCCGCACGACGGCCATGTGCCCGCGGCCGGGCGGTTGCTCGATCCGCGTGGGGATCATGGGCGGGCGGCTTCGGCAAACAGCCTCGAGATGCTCGGGGCCTGTCCGCGGCGATTCTTTTTCCGATATGGGCTCGGCGTCGAGCCGGCCGATGTCTTCGACGACGACGCCGACCGCTGGCTCAATGCGCTCGATGCGGGCAGCCTGCTCCACACCGTGCTCGAGCGGTTCATGCGCGGGATCATCGAGCGGGCGGAACTGCCCGAGGTCGATCGGCACCTCGATGGACTGCTGCAGATCCTCGACGAGGAGCTGGACGAGAGCCGCCGCAAGCATCCGCCGCTGACGGAACTGTCATTCATCGCCCGCCGCGCCGAAATGCAGCTGACGATGCAGACGTTTCTGCACGACGAGGAACGCTCGTGCCGCGAGACGGGCCTGCGGCCGCTGGCTCTGGAGGCGGCGATCGGTGTCGAGCCAGGCGACAGTGGCACCCCCTTCGACTGCCGCGATCCGGTGACCGTAACGCTCGCCCCCGGCGAGACGATCCGGCTCCGTGGCCGGATCGACCGGATCGATGTCCGCGACGACGGCACGGGGTCGCCCTCCTACGCGCTCTGGGACTACAAGAGCGGCAGCGGCTTCGGGTTTCCGGCGACGGGAGCCGAAGATCCGTTCGTGGGCGGCCGCAAACTGCAGCATGGTCTTTATGTGGTGATGCTGCACGAGCGGCTGGCAGCGCCGGACGCTGGTCTGACGAACGCTGGTCTGACGAACGCTGGTCTGACGAACGCTGGTCTGACGAACGCTGGTCTGACGAACGCTAGGGTCGAGCGGTTCGGCTACTTCTTTCCCAGCCGTGCCGGCAAGGGACGGCGGCTCCAGTGGACCAGTGCGCAGCTTGAAGGCTGTGTTCCGCTCGTGCGGCAACTGGCCGAGATCGCGTCGCACGGCGTGTTTCTGCCGACCAGCAGTGCGGCCGACTGCACGCACTGTGACTTCGCCACCGTCTGCGGCGATCCGTCACGCGTGACGCGGGCCGCAGCCCGCAAGCTGGCCACGTCGGAGATGCTCCAGCCGCTTTTCGAGGGGTTGCGGGGCACGCCCCGGCCCGCGGTGGCGCCTGCGCTGAGAAGACCGCGTGCCGAGCCGTTGCTGCTCTCGCCGCATCCAGCCGTTCCCGACACGCCGCCCGACGAGCCGGCCCGGAAACGCATTCGGGAGGATCTCGCCACGACGCTGCTGGTCGAGGCGGCCGCGGGCACGGGCAAGACATCGTCGATGGTGGATCGGATGCTCGGGCTCGTGCGGACGGGCGTGGCCAGGCCGGAGTCGGTCGTGGCCGTCACGTTCACGAAGAAGGCAGCTGGCGAACTCCGTCGTCGTTTCCGCGAGAAATTGCAGCAGTCAGTGGCCACGGCGAGTGACCCTGTGGAGCGGGAGCGGCTGGCCGCGGCACTGGAGCGCATCGACCGCATGGTGATCGGCACGATCCATTCCTTCGCGGGCCGGCTGCTGCGCGAGCGGCCAATCGAGGCGGGCGTCGATCCAGGGTTTCGGGAACTCGACGAGCCGGCCGACCGCCTGCTGCGCCGGCAGGCATGGCGCGAGTTTGTCAATCTCGCACCGACCGATCATGCGGATCTCCTCGCCCGTCTGGAGGCGGTCGGCCTCCGGCTTGGCGACTTCAGTCGGCTGTTCCTCGACCGCTTTGCCACCTACGGCGACGTCGAGGCTTGGCCAGCCCCCGAGACCGACGCTCCCGACACCGCGCGGATCGTGGGGGAACTGGAGGCGTTCGTGGCCGACGTCGAGGCGACCGACTTTCCGCCGCCCGCCGAGCGGGGCACCGACGAACTGATGACGTCGCTCGAGCAATTCGCCCGCATGTTTCGCCGGTGCGACACGTCGTCAGCAGTGGCCGTGATGGATCTCCTCGGGGAACTCGACCGCACGCCGAAAGTGACGCAGAAATACTGGCCGGGCGCCGGCGCTACCGATGCCGAGGCGAAGGCGGCTTGCAAAGCGGCGGCCGAGCGAGGGCAGGCCGCGTGGGATGATGCGGGGGAACGGATCGCGCGGCCGGCGCTCTGGCAGTGGCGGGCCCACCGCTATCCGTTGGCGATCGCGACGCTCCAGGCAGCGCTTGCGGTCTATGACCGGCTGCGGGCCGAGCGAGGTGTGCTGTCGTTTCAGGATCTGCTCTGCAAAGCGGCGGGGCTGCTGGCCGGGTCGCCCGACGTGCGCCGCAGCTTCCGCAGTCGCTACACGCACATCCTCGTGGACGAGTTTCAGGACACCGACCCGGTGCAGGCGCAACTCGTGCTCCTGCTCACAGCCTCGGATCCGGACGAGTCAGACTGGCGGCGGTGCCGGCCCGTGCCCGGGTCACTCTTCGTCGTGGGTGATCCCAAGCAGTCGCTCTACCGCTTCCGGCGGGCCGACATCGTCACGTATGCAACCGTGAAGGAGATCATCGAGTCGGCGGGTGCGTTGCTCGCGCTCACGACGAACTTTCGCAGCAGGGGAGACCTCGTCGACTGGGCCAACGGCATTTTCCAGACGGAATTTCCTCCCGCGCCCACGCTCCAGTCGCCGTCGTTCACGCCGAGCATCACCGGCCGCCAGGAGCAGCCGGCGACGGACGGTGCAGACCAGTCGCACTGGCTCACGGGGGTGCGGGCCCTGCGGTTCGTGCGATCCGGCCATGCCGGCGACACGTGGGCCGAGCGGGAAGCCCGCGAAATCGCGGCGTTCATCCGCGGCGCCATCGACGCCGGCTTCTCGGTGCCTCGCACGAAGTCGGAGGCCGCCAAGGGGCTTTCTTCTGCCTGCCGTCCTGGCGACTTTCTGATCATCGGCCGGGAGCGGAGGCACCTCGGCATCTACGCCGAGGCGCTCCATGCCGCCGGGTTGCCGGTCGACGTCACGGGAACGCTTGGTGAGGATCAGGCCGAGCCGCTCCGCACCCTGCGAGACTGCATGGCGGTGCTCGCCGATCCTGACGATTCCGTGGCGGCCTTGGCACTGTTGAGGGGGGCCGTCTTCGGGTTCAGCGACGCCGACCTGCACGCTTACAAGGTGCAGGGCGGCCGGTTCGGTGGAGGGGTCGATGTGCCCGCCGGCCTCGAACCGGCACTCCGGGAACGTTGCGAAGGAGCCCGCGATGCAGTGATCCGCTGGCGAAGGTGGGTGCGGCAACTGCCTGTGGTCGCGGCGATCGAGCGTGTGATCGATGACGCGGGGCTGATGCTCATCGCCGCAGCGGCGGATGGTGAGGCAGGCCCGCGGGGTCGGGCCGTCGCCGGATTGCTTCAGAAATACCTCGAAACCATCCGCAGTGACCGACTCGACATCGTCTCCATCCACGACTGCCTCGATCTCCTCGATGACATGGTGGATGGGGCGACTCGTTCGGAGTTCGACCCGCTGTCGATCGACACGCCGTCCGTCGATCGCGTGCGCGTGATGAACCTGCACAAGGCAAAAGGCCTCGAGGCACCGGTCGTGTTTCTCGCCGATTATCAGTGCCGCGATGCCGGCGAGAAGCCGGAAGACGGGCCGTTCCTGCACATCGACCGCGCGGGCCATCGCACGGAGGGATGGCTCGCGGTGACGACGCCCGTTGGTCGTTCGCAGCGGATCATCGCCGCCCCGCCCGGCTGGCCCGATCTGTCCATCCGGGAACGTGCCTTCGAGGCGGCCGAGCAGATCCGCCTTGATTACGTGGCGGCCACGCGGCCCGGAGCGTGCCTGATCGTGTCGCTCTTCGAAAAGCACGACGCCGGCACGAAGACTCGGCCGCCATCGTTCAACGCCGAGGGCGCGTGGCAGCGATTCGGACCCGCGCTCGCAGACGTAGCCGATCTGCCCGAACCGGTCGCCGACGGCCCCCGGCCCGCCGGAGCGGTGGCGGTCTCCATCACGCCGCCGGTCAGGCTGGATAACAGGCTGGATAACAGGCTGGGCGACAGACTCCGCCAGCGGATCGCCACCTGCTGCCAGCCGACGTTTGCGCGGATCTCGCCCCGGGAGGTGCTGACGGAGCCGGCGGAGGGCATCCGGTTCACCGGGCACGGCCTCGGGGAGCCGTGGGGCCGCGTGATTCACTGCCTGCTTGAAGTCGCGGCCGGCGATCCTGGGCTCGATCTCGCGGCCGCGGCCGCGACGGCACTGTCGGCCGAGGACGTCTCGCCTGTCCACCTCGCGCAGGCCGTGGCCACCGTGCGCTCCGTGATGCAAAGCGATGTCTGGCGGCGGTCGCAGGCCAGCGGGCAGCGGTACGTCGAGGTGCCCTTTTCACTGCAGGTGCGGGGCGAGGATCTCCCTGAAAACGTGCGGTCGCTGGCGGGTGACGGTGGGCCGCCGCTGCCGACGGTCGTTCGGGGCGTCATCGATCTCGTGTTCCAGGAACCTGGCGGCCCTCCGGTGGATGGCAGCCCCCACGAACCTGGCGGCGATCGCTGGACCGTCGTCGACTGGAAGACAGACTCCGTCACGGCGGCGAGCGAATCGCTCCTCGAAGCGCACTACCGTCCGCAGGTCGCGCTGTATGCAGAGTGCTGGAGCAGCGTGCTCGAACGAGCGAGGGAGCGAGCGACATCGCCTCCTGCATGATCGACGAGCATGATGAACTGGGAGGAGCGAACGCAACAATGAACGACACCGCAAGGATGCCTTCTGGAGACACACCATGACGACCCAGGCCGATCCCAAGATCACCTGTCCGCACTGCAAGAACGAGGTCCGGCTGACGGAGTCGCTGGCGGCACCGCTGGTGGAGGCTACTCGTGAGCAATACGAGGCGAAGCTCAAGGCTGAGCGCGCGGCCATCGCCGTTGCCGAGGCCAAGAAGGCAAAGCTCGAACTCTCGGCGGAGCTGGAACAGCGGGCCAAGGAGCTTGCAGATCTGAACACCGTGCTGGCCGACCGCGATCGCAAGCTGGCGGAGGCGCAGAAGGCGCAGACCGATGCCATCCGCAAGCAGCGGGAGCTGGACGACGCCAAGCGGGAGCTCGAGCTTTCCATTGAGAAGAGGGTGCAGGAGTCGCTGGCCACGGCCCGCGATCAGGCGAAAAAGGAGGCCGAGACCGACCTCAAGCTCAAGATGGCGGAGAAGGAGCAGACGATCACCGCCATGCAGCGGCAGATCGAGGACTTGAAGCGGCGGGCGGAGCAGGGCTCGCAGCAACTGCAGGGGGAGGTGCAGGAGCTGGAGATCGAGGCGGTGCTCAAGCAGTCGTTTCCGAGCGACGTCTTCATGCCTGTGCCGAAGGGGGAGTTTGGCGGCGACTGCGTGCACCGGGTGGCCCGTGGCGACGGGCAGCCCTGCGGCACGATCCTCTGGGAATCGAAGCGGACGAAGAACTGGACCGACACCTGGCTGCCCAAGCTCCGTGACGACCAGCGATCCGCAAAGGCCGACCTGGCGGTGATCGTCACGCACACACTGCCGAAAGGGATGGAGACGTTCGGCCACGTCGACGGCGTCTGGGTGACGGGCACACGGACATTCGTGCCCTTGGCGATCGCACTCCGGCACACGCTTCTCGAGCTGTCGCTGGCCCGTCAGGCCGGCGAAGGCCAGCAGACGAAAATGGAGCTTGTCTACCAATACCTGACTGGGCACCGCTTCCGGCAACGGGTCACGGCGATCATCGAGAAGTTCGAGGAGATGCAGTCCGACCTCGTGAAGGAGCGGACCACGATGACGAAGCTCTGGGCGAAGCGCGAGATGCAGATCCAGGCGGTGCTGGCGGCGACTGCCGGCATGTATGGTGATCTGCAGGGCATCGCCGGTCAGGCGATCGAGACGATCGATGCGCTCGACATTTCGCGGCTCTCGGCGACGACCGGGGCGAATCTTGGCCAGACCGAGGCCGTGAGGTCGAGCGATGGTGCGTCTCGGCCTCAGGCGTGATCGCCTAAGGAAGGCAGCGGACGTCATCACGCCATGCCACAGTCGTCCACCGAGCGGGGGCACCAGCCCGTGCCACTCCCGCTCGCCCGTGCCGTTCCCTTTCGCAATGTCGGTTACTTCTCGATCGTGCCCCGCGGAGTCAGCGTCTTGCCGGTGAGACCAGCGTAGGACGGGGCGTAGCGGACGGCCCGGAAGGTTAGGTTTGCGTGCACGTTGGGGGTGCCGTTGAGCCCCGTGACCTGCACGAGCGGTGGTGTGACGCCCTGCTTGACCGGTCCGGTCATCGTGTCTGGGTTGACGTACTGCCAGACGATCCTGCGGGCACGAGTCACTTCGAAAATGCGGCCCGTCGTCCCTTCATCGATCAGCGTGTTGCCGTTCGGGAGCCGCTGCGCTCCCGACACGATGGCAGAGAAGAATCGCGGGAGTGGGTTGGCTGCGTAGTTCCAGACGAGCTGGCCCACGCCATAGCGGATCGGCTTGAGTTCCATCACGGACGAGAACGATCCCCCCGAGGCCCGGTTCCAGCCGTTGTTGAAGAGCAGGACGTTGCCGGCACCGGGCAGTCCTTCGGCGATCCACTGGACGTTGTGCTGGAAGTAGAGCTGCTGGTTTGCCCGCGTGCCGACGTTCCAGCTCGCGGTGTTGCCGTACCGCCAGATCAGATCGCCCCCCTTGCCATACCGGCCACCGGTGTGGCCGGCGGCCTGCTCGCTCGTGGTGCTGTGGTCGATCATCCAGACTTCGCTGAATTCGCGTGACGAGACCATGATCTGGTCGGTCTTGGGGTTGTAGGCGATGGCATTGAAATGGGCCCAGTCGGCGATGTGGGTGTCGGCGCCGATGCCGGTCGGCACGTAGTTGAGATTCACCCGCTCCGGATGAAGGCGAACGGCGCCAAAGTCCGGCTTCCCGGGATATAGGTTTTGGATGAGGTGGTCACTGAGGTGCCACTCCCAGACGATGTCGCCGCCGATGCCATCGGTGCGATCGGGTTTGATTTCGAAGATCGCCTCCGACCAGACCTCGCGGTTGGTAGCGGGATTGGTGAGAGCCGGATTGCGGCCCATGGCGACTGCCTCGGCATAGGAGTGCCGCTCCCAGGCGATCGCCAGAACATTGCCGTTGGGCATGGGTATGGCGTCGTGGTGCAGTTGGTATTTCTCGGTCTGCATGTCGAAGGTCCAGACGACGGA